>DAOVCJ010000008.1 GCA_030670085.1 Candidatus Aenigmatarchaeota archaeon | reverse complement strand
ACCTCTCCCTCTGCATAAATTACTGGTTTTCCTGCCTCATGAACAATCACATCAACGAGGTCTTTCTGATATTTAACAACCAGTTCGTGGATTTTTTCGAGAAGCTCTATCCTCTGAACAGCAGGCATCTCTGAAATCACGCTCTTGGTTTTGTATGCGGATTCTATCGCTCTCAGTGCATCATCAGGCGTAGCTTTTTGAATCCTAGCGATCAGCTTGCCTGTCACGGGATTTTTTACGTCAAATGTTTTCTTGTTTGAGGATTCAACCCATCTCCCGCCAATAAACAGCCTGTAAACCTTCTTTCCCTCTCTTGTAAACCTTATCTCACTCCAGGGACTCATGTATTATATTTATTTTCTGATTATAAATATTCAGGTTTGAAAGTTTCAGGCTTGGAACCAATCCTAAAATTATATAAGCCTAGAATGGAATATTTATTTATGAAGGTTACACTTTCTGTGATAAAGGCGGATATAGGTTCAGTGGGGGGCCATATAAAACCTAGTCAAGCTATCATAAACTCGGTCAAGAATCATGTCCAGAAGAAGGGAGCCAGACTGCTCAAGGATTTTTACGTGAGCTCGACAGGGGATGACATTGCGATTCTAATGTCCCACACAAAAGGGAAAAACAACGAAGAGATACACAAGCTTGCATGGAACGCTTTCGTTGATGGGACGGAAATCGCAAAGGAACAGGGACTCTATGGAGCAGGGCAGGATCTGCTTAAATCATCTTTCTCAGGCAACGTCAAAGGTATGGGTCCTGGTGTATGTGAGATGGAGTTTAAGGAAAGACCCAACGAGCCATTCCTGTTCTTTGCAGCTGATAAGACCGAACCTGGTGCTTACAACCTTCCGCTCTATCTCGCGTTTGCAGACCCGATGAACACCCCGGGTCTTCTGCTCGCGCCTAAACTTAGTAAGGGTTTCAGGTTCAGGATAATGGATGTTTCTTACATAAAGGGAGACAGAATCATAGATCTGAAAACTCCTGAGAATTTGTACGAGATAGCCGCGCTTCTCAGGGACAATGAAAGGTTCGTGGTGGAGAGCATATACAGCAAGGATGGGGATATAGCAGCGGTTGTGAGTACTACGAGGCTTCATAATATAGCCGGGAAGTACACTGGAAAAGATGATCCGGTTATGCTTGTAAGGGTTCAGAAAAACTTCCCAGCAACCGGAGAGGTTCTTTCCTCGTTTTCTCGGGGTCACTATGTTGGTGGGGGGATGAGGGGTTCCCATAACATGCCGCTCATGCCAGTGAAACTGGAAAACCAGACATCCTACTTCGATGGCCCTCCCATGGTAAGCTGTGCAGCTTTTTGTGTTCATAAGGGAAGGTTCACTGAATCCCTGGATGCATTTGATCATCCCTTCTGGGATTACTTAAGAAATAAGGTCTCGAGAAAGGCATTTGAGATGAGGGAGCAGGGTTTCTCAGGACCTGCAATGCTTCCCTACAGCGAACTCGAATATGGAGGCATAGTTGAGATTCTCAAAAAACTCGATAAAGGGTTCAAGATAGTAAAGAAGAAGTAGTTTATTTGCTGAATCCCTCGATCAGTTCCCTTATGACTTTTTCAGGTTTCCTAGATTTTACAACAGCCGACGCCAGAATAACACCTGAGGCCCCCAATTCCATCGCTTTCGAAACGTCCTCCCTGGAATGTATACCAGCACCACACAAAACCCTCGTCTTCCTCGATGCTTTCCTCACGATTTCCACAGATTTCCTTATAATCTCTGGCTTTGCCTGGGAAACAGAGATTTTTGTTCCTATAAGCTCTGGGGGTTCTATGGCAATAAAAACCGGCTTGAATAATGCTATCTTTCTGACTATTTCGATACCCGAGGCGCAGCAAACCGTTGTGAGTCCCGCTTCTCTCGCTCTTGCTATGCATTTTTCAATATCCCGAATCGGGATTCTTCTCTCTGAATGGTTTATAATCGTTCCCTTTGCTCCTGCTTTTCTTACGGATTCGGGAAGAATGTGACCTGTGTGCGCACCGAACTCAATGGGATCTATGTGCTGCGAGAATGTTTTTATGGCTTTTGAAACCCTAGTTATATCCATCGGCTGGGCTGCAAGTATCACATCAATCCCTCTCCTCGAGAATTTGCTGGCAATCCTTGCGAGTTTCAGGGCGTTTTCACCCGTTCCCCCTTTGTAGGTCTTAAGGTTTATCAGCAGTATCGGCTTCATATCACTCTTTTTAAAAATATGTGTGGATTCTATAAATATGACAGGTAACGTTTCATAGAGCGAAACCTTTTTCTACTTGCTAAAATAATTTTAATACGTATCGGAGGTCTTATGCAGAGAGTTTTTGTTTTGGGCGATACGAATCTTGATGTAATCTGCAACATCGATAAGATTCCCAAGGAGGGTCAGGAGTTTAATATAGATTCCATTAAATTTTCCATTGGAGGAAACGGGGCAAATTTTTCTGTTGCTCTGGGAAAGCTTGGTATCAGTGTTTATTTTTTTAGCATGATAGGAAATGATTTCTCCACAGAATTCCTGGTTGGGGAACTCTGGTCCTCTGGAGTTAAACCAAACCTTTTCAAATCAGACAAAATGAACGGTTACTCTATTGTTTTGGTTCATAAAAATGGTGAGAGGAGGATTCTCTCAAACAAGGGAGCAACAGAGGAGCTGAGAGTGGATTTATTTAAGGATAATTTGCTAAAGGAAATTCTGAAGGACGATATACTTTTTATTCCTGGTTTATTCCATCACAGAAATCTCCATAAGGACCTTGGGGGTTTATTAAGCACACTCAAAAAAAGAGGGGTAAGAATAATGTTTGATCTATGTTTTGATAAAAGCAATATGTGGATGAAGACGTTGCAAAGATATATTCCCTATGTAGATTGTTTGTTTCTGAACAAAATAGAGCTTAACGGGTTAACGAATGAAACTGATGTGAACAGGGGGATAAAAAAGCTAAATGAGGCGGGATTGGGAAAAATAGTATTAAAAATGGGGAAAGAAGGATCTGCATATTTCTCTAAGGACGGATCATTTAAGGAGAACGCAGTAAAGGTCAGATGTATAGATTCCTTGGCAGCTGGGGATGTTTTCAATGCGGGTTGGATTTATGGCTTCGTTAATGGAAAGGGTGAACAAAGTTGTCTGAAGATTGGAAATTTCGTTGCCGGTAAAAAAATCCAGAATCATGGAATAGTTATTCCAAACAAAAGCGAAGTTATAGACTTCGTAAGTAAGCTATAATAAATCTTTTTCTGGTTTTTTCAAGGGCTTGGCTAACATTTCTGGTTCCTTTGGCTCGGGTTCTTCTATCTTTATTGACACTGGTTTCTTTGGTTCCATTAATACAGTCGGTTCTTTTTTTTGTATCCCTGCATCTTGTACTGTTGTTTCTTTAGCCGCTCCGAAAGGCTCCTTCTGCATCTCTTTGACTGCAATCAGTTCCCTAACAACATCATCAAGTTTATTTTTGAATGCGTCCATCTCTGAATCGTACATTCCCTCATTGGTTTTTATCCTGTTGTTGATATCCTCTGTGAATGAATTGATTCTGTCATTAATCTTGGTCTCCTTGGCAGTGAAATCTGCGTTCATTTTCTTGAAGGTGTCTGTCTCTTTTTTGAGTGATTTTATGACTTCATTGGCATTGATTCTCATTTCCCTAAATTTAGCTATAAAGTTGTTGTATTCCCTTATCCTATTTGCCTCACCTAACTCCATATCTCTCATCAGATTGCTTACGTTGGCAAACATTAACTCCCTGCCCTTTTCCTGGGACTTCAGTCTCTGCTCAAGAGACATTCTGGTCTCTTTTTCAGAAGTCAGTTCTCCTGTCAGGTTTTTCAATCCCATTTCCAGGGATTTTGTTTTTCCTGCCCAGCTATCCATATTCAGTCCTAATTCTTTCAATGTATCTCTCAGCTGTACAAGCAATTCCTCTGTAGCATTAATCCTATTTTTAACGTTGCCAGACTCCAAACCAAATTCTTTTAATCTAGTCTCAATGTCTTTGTTTATATCAGCCTTGATTTCACTCTTGACGTCTGATAATTTTTTCACGTTCTGGTTGAACAGTGTGAGATTATGCTCTGTTTTCATTCTCAGCTTCTGGAACCTGTCAACAAAACTATTGAATTCTTCTATCCTCTTGGTCTCCCCGAGTTCGAGGTCCTTTATAACAGCTATCAGTTCATTGAATCTCAGGTCATGATCTCTTGACTGGGCCCTCATCCTCTCTTCAAGCATAGTTAATCTCTCCCCGGCATTGGTTACCCTGTCTATTACCTTTGATTGCTCCTCAAAGCTCTTTGCTATCCCCTCCTCATCCATAATCCTTGTTCTCATCTCTGTAACTGCCTCGCTCGTATGTGAAATTAGTTTTTCATAATCCGAGACTCTTTCCTCTAGTCGCCTCATGCTCTCTGATAAAACACCCAATTCTTTGGTTTTCGGTTTCTGCTCCCTGAAGTGGCTCTTCATATCCTGTTCAATAAAAGCTATTCTCTCCTTTTCTGAGGATAGATCCTTGGTTAGGGTTTTTAGGTCCTTTACCAGGCTTTCAGATTTACCGATAAGGCCTGCTTCCAGTTCCTTGGTTCTGGTCTGTAGCATCTGCTGGAACTTAGATTCGATGCCTCTGACAGAATCGTCTATCCTCTGCATAAAGTTATCAGAATTCAATATCTTTTCCTCAATGCCATCCAGGGTTCCTGCTAGATTATTCAAATCCTTTATCTGAGATTCATGCCCCTTTGTTTGGTTTTTCAGTTCCTGTTCGAGAACCGCTATCCTTTCCTTTCCTGAGGATAAGTCTTTGGTTAGGGATTTAAGCTCTTCTTCTAGACTTTTAGATCTTGTGATTATGTCTGCCTCAAGCTCTTTTGCCTTGCTCTGCAAGGTCTGCTGGAATGTTGATTCAAGGCTTTCTTTCACCTCTTCGATATCCTTTTTAACTGATTCCCTGTCCTGTTCAAGAACACCTGTCCTCTCCCTTTCTGAGGATAATTCTCTGGCCAGAGACTTTATGTCCTTTGTGAGGCTTTCGGATTTACCGGTCAGGTTTGCTTCCAGCTCCTTGGTCCTGTCTTTCAACACCTGTTGGAACCTGGATTCAATCTCCTTCTTATAGGATTCTTCAAACTTTTTAATTTCCTTGACAGAACTATCTATCTGAGATATCAGGTTTTCGGAATTCAAAAGCCTCCTGTCCAGGTCATCTGTTCTTTTTGACTCCTTATCAAGGGTATCTATCTTTTCCACCAGCCCATCCAATTGTGATATCATTTTGTCTGAACTCAGAATTCTCTTTTCAATATCATCAATAATCTTTACAATGTTGTTAAAATCCTTGACCTGGGATTCCTGGCTTTTTGACTGCTCTCCGATTTCATTCTCCAAAACAGACAGCCTCTTCCCAGTTTCATTAAGTAGCATGAAATGCTCTTCCAGCCTTTTACCAAGTCCCTTAACCGATTCGCCTAATCTTGATATGGAGTTATCAGAATTCAGTACTCTTTCATCCAGCTCATCATAACTCGAACCAAGCCTCTTAAATATTGCCTCGTTCTCCTTGTGGAGCTTTCTTTCCAAATTCCCCTCAATCTTGGATATCTGGGTTATTTTTTCATTAAGAGATTTTACGCTGTCTTCTGTTCTTATCTGAAGCTCCTGGAGTCTTCCTACCATGTTGTTGAATTTTTCCTCTCTCCTTGCCTCATTCAACTGAACCTTCTCCATAGAATCAGAAAGTTCCTTGTTTTTGGATTCCTGATTCTCTTCTTGGTTTTTCAGTTCCTGTTCGAGAACCGCTATCCTATCCTTTTTCAGGGATATCTCTTTGGATAGAGATTTTAGGTCCTCCTCTAGAATTTTGGATTTGGTGATGATGTTTGCTTCCAGCTCTTTGGTCTTGCTCTGCAAGGTCTGCTGGAATGTTGATTCAAGGTGTTCTTTTATCTCTTCGATGTCCTTTTTACGGGATTCCCTATCTTGTTCGAGAACCGCTACCCTTTCCCTCTCTGATGAGATTTTCTCCTTCAGGGATTTTAGATCCGATGCAAAGGCATCATATCTCCTCAAGAGGAATTCCTTTGACTCCGTTATCTTGCTTAATATTTTTGTCTGCGATTCCAGTTTTTCTGATAGATCCTTTACAGCTGGTTCAAAGTATTGGAGTTTATCCCTGAGTCCAATTATAACCTCTGAGCTCTCTGTGATCTGCTTCATCAGGGATTTTGTTTCCGATGATAGTTTTTTGCTGAGATTTTCCAGCCCCATATCGAACCTCTTTGATGTTAGGCTGGTAACCGTCTGCTGGATTTTAGAAACATCCTGAGCCAGTTTGTCTATAATCATTTTTTGGCTTTTGTCCTGATCCTTCAACCGGTCCTCCGTATCTAGTAATTTCTCTATCTTCGATTTCAGCTCGTTAAACCTCGTCAGCTCTATCCTTTTGTTCTCCTTTATCGTTTCTTCAATCTCATCAAGCACCTTATCTAAATCTTTTTCAAATCTTGATCTCAATAAAAAGAGGTTTGATTTTTGCTCAGTAAGCATTGACTGGAACTTTGAATCCTTGTTCTTTATCTCCTGTATGAGAACCACGGTCCCTTCAAGTTCTTTCTTGAGTTCGTTAATATCGGACTTTGTCGGTTTTATCTGTCCCTGAATCTTCTTTATGCTATCTTCTATCGCATTGTTCTTCTTGATTAGAAAAGACCTTTCTTTTTTCAATTCCTCTATGATTTTTTTCTGCTCGTTAGAGGTTTTCTTAAGCCTACCTATTCCAATCTCCAACTCATCCAGTTCTGTCATTCTCTCAGCTCCCTCAGGATTCTGCCTACCCTTTCACCCTGTTTTTTCATCTCCTCCCTGAGAAGATGCTTTTCCTCCATGCTTTTCTTTACAGACTGATCAAACCTTTTTTCCATATCACCCAGTCTTTCCTTCAATACGCCTATTTCCAAAGATGAGCTTTGTAAACTGCTTTGTATGCTGGCAAGGCTCTTATCCAGTCCATCGAGCCTTCTTTCCAGTGACTTGGAATCGGATTTGAAATCCTTCTCCAGGGTTGTTAATCTTTCGCTGCCTGAGTCGGTTTTTTCATTCAGGTTGTTCAGATACCCATCCAGGGAATCTATTCTCTTGGTCAGAAATCCGCTCGATCCCATAAGGTCTTTCAATTCGTTTGTCTGCTGATCGAATTTTTTGGGGAAGTCCTTGGTCAGGGAATTCAGGAGCTGAACCTTTTCCTTCAGCCTTGATATTACGTTCTCCTGCTCTTCTGACTGCTTGGTCAGGGAATCCAAAACAGATAATTTTCCCCTTACATTCAGCATTGACTCGGATTGTTCATCTAGTTCTCCCTTAAGTTTTTCCATGTCCGAATAAAGTTTCTTGTTAAGGCTCTCTGATTTTTCTTCTATCTTTTTCGAAAGTGTTTCCATATCCGAGGATACCTTTTTGCTAAGATCCTGTATATTCTCATCCATCCATTTACCGATGGATTCCTGCGCTGACTTCAGAACCCTTTCATCGGATAACGCTTGATTGATAGCGGCTTGAAGCTTTGTTTTGTCCGAACTTGATTGCTTGTCAAGCTTTGTATATAGGTTCTCTATATCGTCTATTCTCTTGGATATTGACTTTACGGTTGAGACGAACTCTGACTCACTTATGGACTTCTCTTTAAGGGATTCGCCCAGGGCTTCAATCTCACTTACCTTGGCTTTGACAGCATCAATATCCGAGATTATACTCTCATTGATATTTGCAAGATTATTTGATATCTCATTGATTTTTGATTCATTTGCTTTGTCCTGAAGAGTCATTTTCTGCTCCAGGTTCACTAACCTGTCTTTTTCAGCCGACAGGTTCCCGGAAAGGGATTTCAGTTCCGCTGCTATGGCCTCTGCTTTCTTCGCAAGGGATTCCTTTGATTCCATTACCTTGTTTATAAGGATTTCCTGGGATTCGAGCCTCTTTGGCACACCCATTGTCAGTGAATCCAGTACATTGTATTTTTCCTTCAGGTATGAGATTGTATCAGAATCGGTTTTCAGTTTTTCTGATAGCGAAGTTATATCAGAAGATAATGAACTTGTTAAATCCTGGATTTTTCCTTCAATATCCTTTCCGATTAATTCCTGTGCTGATTTTATAATTTTATCGCTAGAAAGTAAATCGCTTATTGTCTTTTCTATACGGGACTTGTCTTCAGAAACCTTATCTTCAATCTCATCAAAATGATCTTCAATCTCACCCATACGTTTGGTTATCAATTTCATAATGCTGGAAAATTCTGATTCGTTTATTTTTTCCTTATTCAATTTTTTGCCCAAGATTTCCAAACTTTCTATCCTTCCACCAAGCGTTTTAATGTCTGGTGGTAAATTCTTCAAATCCGAGGTCAACTCATCGAACTTTGCTTCCTGCCTTTTCTTGTACTCCTCCAGCTCGCTTTTCAGGTTTTGAATCCTCATTATGTCTGACTTCAGTTCGTTTGTCTGGTTTTTGATATCCTCCATCCTTTCTTCTTCTAGCTCCCCCTTCATGGCCTTTATGCTGCTATCTATCATTTTCACTAGTTCGAGTCTAAAGTCAGCCATCTCACTCTTCTGCCTGTCTAGGTCTGTACTGAACTCTGTTTCCCTTGCTCTTACCTCACCCTCAAGGCCAGATATCCTTTCCTTTTCCATCAGAAATTTCTCGTCCAGTACCCTGATCTCTGATTTCAGATCCTCTATTGTTTTTGCGAGATTTTTCTTGTCAGTAACCAGTTTTTCTATTTTTTCCTTCTGCACTTCAGTTGTTTTGGAAACTCCCAATGAAGATGCATCAATACTTTTAATCTCTTCCTTCAGGGATTTCATTAACTCCGAATAATTCAGAGTCTCTTTTTTGATTGACTTTATTTCAGGTATTGTCTGATCGTATACAATCTTCAATTGGTCTCCCACCCATTTCTTAATCTTCTCCGGCGCCTTTAATTCACTAATTTTCTTGTTCAGTTTTTCATCAACCATATCCAGTTTTTTTACCCTATCATTAAGTTCTGTATAGCTTTTTTCCATCTCTGAAAGTTTGAGTTGGATTACATCAGAAAATATTTTGTTTACGTCTTTTTCGATCTTTTCGTGATTTAATTTATGGGATTCCTTTATTTTTTCAGAAAGTTCTGCTGAGAGGGTTTCCATCCTTTTCTTTATGTTCTCCTTCAGTATGTCCACACCCTCGTGGAACTTCATATCCCTTCCTATTATCTCCTTGTATATCCTGTCCTTTTCCATCTCCAAGGTTTTTATCTCTTCTTTCATTTTTTGCAGATTGAGAATCTCTACCCTCAGATGGTTCATGTTTGTTCTCAATCCCTCGATGTTGTGTTTCAGACTCCTGATCTCATTAACAGCGGGTTCCATCCTGGCTCTCATTTTTTTGCCAACAAGGTCGGGTATAACCTCATCAACAAGCTCATCAGCAGAGAATATGAGCTTCCTCAGTTTTTGAACGTTGTCTGGACCCAGCTTTTCGCTGATGGTCTGAAACTTCTCTTCCAGCATGGGTACCTTTTCTAGGATTTTTATCTTTTCCTCTATACTTGTTATGCTGTAATCTGTTTTCTTTTTCAGATTTTCAAGATTTTTGTTAAGACCGGTTATTGATTTCTTTATTTCCAGCAGTTCTGTCTGCAGATCAACCTCTTCCCCGAATGCTGCCAATCCCTTTGATACTGTTCCAGCTGGCGGTTTGCCCACTTCGTAGGCCTCTGGGGCCACTAATGATGGTGTGGGTACAGGCATCGTAGCTTTTTCTGCAAGTTTATTTATCTTACCCTCAAGATCAGAAATCTTTTTTAAATCCTCTGATAATTTTGAGAATTTGGAATCTACACTTTCTTTTATCATCTTTGAAACATCTTTTCTTAAATCTTCCTTTGACTTATTTTCTTCGAGTCTTTTTTTTATTTTATCATCAAATTTTTTCAAGACAGAGAGTGGTTTTTCTTTTAGTGATTTCTTTTCTTCAACGTCTTCTGTTTCTTTCTCATCTTCCTCAGATTCTGGTTCTGATTCAGATTTTGAAATGGTTTCTATGATTTGCAGTAAATTTTTGGTCTTTTCCTGCAGATCAATCTTTTCTTTTTCGAGTCCTTTTATGATTTTTTCCTGACCCGAATCTTTTTGTTTCTTAGGTTTTCTTCCCCTAGCCTTGCGCTTTTTCGGCATGTTATCCCCAAATTTTGTATTTTATAATTAAAAGGGGTATATAAATGAATTTTTATATGCATTTAATAGTATATATATACTATTTTTTTTGGAATTTTTTGGATTTTTAAAGAAACCTTGTCAGCGTGTTTTAAAGCTAAAACACGTCTTTTGTTAATTTTTTCAGAAAGTTTATATTACTTTCATACAATTTTTTAATATGAAAAAGAAATCTGACATTCGTGGGTATAAGAATTTCTGGCTTATATGGCTAAACTGTGCAGGAAATCCAGATAAGGGAGTATCGGTTTTCGAGATACAGAACAGATGGGAAATAAACACGAATTATCTTTATCATAACGAGATGGGATTGAAGAAACCATTGTACATTCGTATGATAAAAGAAAAATTTATAGTAAAGGAGGGTAGGAAACTGAAGCCAAAATTCGAATGGATTCCCGAGTACATAAAGGATCAGTATCTCTTGAAAGGAACAGGAAATCAGTGGCTCCCCATAGCGCTTTTGAGTGTAAAATGGCCGATTATTCAGAAATTCATAAAGGATCATGCAAAGGAGATTTTTGACCAAGAGAACCTCAAGATCCTCTACAAGAATGACAGGGATTTGCTCGGCAAATACGGACCCTGCATATTCTCTGATATATTCCTGTTCCTCTTGTTCTTCAACCTTATCCTTTTCTGTAGAAAATACAGGGCAGACGTGGTTCTCAGAATAATATCAACGATAGTATCTGTTTTCTCAGACAGGGACCTTCTAAACTACATCCGAAAATTAAGCCTACAGATAGGTAAGGACATTCCGATAATAATACGGAGTGAGGCTGAACTCAATAAGTTCATGTACCCGTTCAAGTGGTAAAAAATAGGAATAGCTTTTAAATTATTAACTCAATTAATAGTTGGGGTGTTCTCTTTGAGCAGAATAATCGGGGTGATATCTGGGAAAGGCGGTGTTGGAAAAACCACCATAGTCATCAACCTGGGAGCAGCCCTTGCCTCAA
Source organism: Candidatus Aenigmatarchaeota archaeon (assembly GCA_030670085.1). Classification (GTDB taxonomy): domain Archaea; phylum Aenigmatarchaeota; class Aenigmatarchaeia; order QMZP01; family QMZP01. The sequence continues at coordinate 21,581 of DAOVCJ010000008.1, read as the reverse complement.
AATTTAAAAAGGATGTTATCATAGTGGATTGCAATGTAACGGCTTCTCATCTCGGTCTTTATCTTGGGATGTATTACTACCCTGTTTCATTGAATCAGGTCTTGTCGGGAGAGGTCAGAATTGACAAGGCCATATACAATTACAGCATACCTGGTATGAGGATAATACCCGCTTCCTTGTCCTTGAATGACTTGAAGGGTGTTGATGTCGCAGAACTGAAAAAACATATAAAGACTCTTTTTGGGAGTGCGGATTTTATATTTTTGGATGGCGCCCCTGGCTTTGGGAGAGAGGTAATGGCAACCATACAAGCGAGTGATGAACTTCTCTTCATCACAACACCGTTTATCCCCACGATAATAGATACGATGAAATGCTTTAATGTTGCAAGCGAGATTGGGGCAAAGCCCCTTGGAATTGTTCTGAATATGAGCGGTGAGGGCAGGCATGAACTGTTCCCGAACGAGATAGAGCAACTGGTCGAGCTGCCTGTGATATCCGAGATACCCAGGGATAAAAACGTTATAAAGAGTCTGGCTGCAAAGCTTCCTGTTATTGACTACAATCCGAGGGCAAAGGCAAGCAAGGAGATAATGAAGCTTGCCGCGCACATTGCTGGGGAAACGTACAAGTCCCAGGGATTTTTCTCCAGAGTCTCCTCTTTTTTCAGGAGGGAAAAACCAAGAAGGGAACTCCTGGATTTCAAATTAAAGTCACTAACCAAGTAGGTTTATCTCACCAGGGCTTCTCTTATCTTCTTGTCCAAATCCTTTATCTTACTCTCACTTCTCTTCTTCAGGCTCTCGTATGCAGCCTTTGAAATTATACCCTCTTTGTACTGGCTTCCAAGAAGTGTAAGCAATCTCTGTGTCTTATACCTCTCATCCTTCATTCTGTCTATCTCAACACCAGCACCTTTTACTGTTTGCGCAACCATCCTTGCCTCTGAAAGTCTTCCCCTGAGTATCATCCTTAAGCTCTTGGTCATCCTCCTTATCAGGAATCCAAGAACCACTATAACTATTATGAAGACTATCAAAAGTATTACCCACCAAGGTATTGCTATACCTACCGCAGCCTCTTTAAGCAGGTCTTCAGCCTCCTTGAGCAGTTTCCAAGCTGTGTAAACAGCATCGAGGGATGCATCATACAGGTTCCTGTTGAGGTATTCCTCGGCCATCTCGATCTTCCTTTCAGCCTCAGCAAGCTTTTCCCTTGCCTTTGATACATCTATACCCTGGCTCTCCAGTTTGTCTGCCTCGTTCTCCAGCTCCTTCAGTTTTGCCTTGAGCCTCACGAGCTCGAACTCTATCAGGTCCTTCCTTGATGTGAAAACAAAGAGTCTGAATGTCTTTTCATCGCTTGCCTGATCTGATTGCGCTGTCATTCTAACGTCATACTGGCCTGACGCTTCTCCCCTTGGAACCACTATCTTCAGAGTGAAGACTGCCTGGGATCCCGCATTCAGGGAATCAACAACTGACGGCTCAACCGTTATCCAGTCTGATGCGGATCCGGATATGAGAAGCTCGACGTTGTTGAGGATTGATCCTCCTGTATTCTTCACAACAACATTCACCAGTCTCTGAATACCTATCTCGACCCCAACCTCATCCTCATACTCTGTTATGTTTATGGCTGCTGGTGCTCCTGGTGGGGCTGGTCCTGGTGTTGGGGCTGGTGGACCTGGTGGACCTGGGGGTGGACCTACACCAGTAACCATGAATGTTGCGTTTGCAGATGCATAAAGATTGTGAACAGGATCATAGGTTACTTTAACATTCAGTGTGTATGTTCCAGCAGGCTGGTTGCTGAATATGAACGCAATTCTGGGGAAGGTTTTGTTCTCCCCTGCTCTCAGGTTTGTTGAGAAAGTCTTGTAATCCCATGTTTGGCCATTACCGTAAACCCAATACTCAACTAGTACATCTTCATTATCAATATCTCCCTTGTTTTCCATGTACAAATCAAAATCCAGGTTATCTCCTACTGATACCTCTGGTTCTATTGATGTTATCTCAACATCGTATGGTCCACCAAAGGAAACCCTGAAATAGTCAAAAGCCACTGTTGTGAAATTGTCCTTATATGCTGTTAGATTAACATCATAGACCCCGACTGGAGAATCCGAGGGCATGGCAAAGTTATACGTATAAACTCCTTCGCCTTCCGGTGTCATCTGGGATTTTGAGATATTAAAGTAGGCATTATCTGCAGGGTCCCTCACAACCAGATTTATATCATCAGGATCACTCAATGTCCCAGAGGAATCGGTGAACCACATTAAAAATCTTATAATACTGTTCTGATACCATAAAGGATACACCCGAAGGTGTGCAAGTATCCCATAGACAAGTGGCTTATCCACGAGCTCAAACTGAAAGTTTTTGTACTGGTTAACATACAACTGAACATCTTCATCATAATACCTTGAGAAGGAATCGACTGTATAGTTTCCGGCTGGATAATTATTTACAATGAAGTCTACATATATTCCACCATAATCATTTCTAACGAAACCGTCTGACATGGTGGTGTAAGTCTTGTTGAAAACTGTCAGGTTGTCTGGATTTAATATCGTGAATGTCGCATTAACCCCTTCTAAAACATCCGATGCTTCATCCCTTGCTTTATAGAATATGGAACCTTGGTAGTCTTTATTACTATAAGTTGTTTGCAGGGTGAAAAGGATTACATCCAGTTTTGTGTAAATCTTGAACATGGACGTATTGGTTGAGTTGATGCCCATGGAATCGTTCACAAAAATAGTCACCGTGTAGTTCCCCCTGAGTGTTGTGTTTCCCCATGTGCTCGGGTAAGATGAATACCAGCAACTCACAGAGTTCGGTCCTGTTCCTGTGCACCCAAACCAGTACAGTTGTTGCATGTTCGTTGTGTAGTTTGTCCCGTCCGGTGATGTAACCTTTAACTCAACCCAGGGTATAGTTGCTCCTGAAATGGTTGTCACGTTGACCCATACAGTGACAGTAGCCAGTTGTTCTGTCATGTTCGGGACTATCTCTATGCCTATATTGGCCATTACGAACCTGCTCAGGAAAACACTCAGAACCATATAACTCAAGTTTGCATACGACTGTATCGCATCTACGGTGTAGTCTGCATACCAATCATCCTCCCCCTGCACGTCACTGACGTTGTAGTAGACTGTCAGGATGGTGTTACTGTTCCCGCTTATGGAGAAGCTGGTTTTGCTCACGTTCGTGTGGTTCACAGCGGCTGGGCTTACACTGAAATTCAGCAGCATGTTACCTGTATTGTTTATCAGAACATCACACAAAACACCCTCTGCAGGGGTCTGGGAGTGTTCACAGTATGTGGTATTCATAGTCCAGTTTCCGTCCACAGGTATTATTACCGTCAGGTTCACAATCTTGAAACCCGCGTTGTTGGTTGTTATGTTCAGTGTTGCATCGTATGTTCCATTTGAATATCCTGATGGTATTGATACGTTAATGGTTACTGTCCTGAAATTCCCTGCACTGAGATTCAGGGGATAGGATTGGTTGAACTCAATAGTGAAGTTCTCAAAACCTGTCACGTTGAACGATATGTTCTCAACCATGTCATTACCAGTTGATCTCAGGTTGAAGACTCCTATGACCTCCTCGGTTCCGTGCTTAATATCTTCTGTCATGCTTTTTTCAGGAACCTCAAGGGTTACATTGGATACAACCTCGACCTCTATTATGGTGGTGTTTGACTTCAGGCCAATGTCTATGTCCTCCCAGTTCACTGTTACGTTGACAGTGTAGTTTCCTGGTGGAGTCAGGTTTGCTATGGTTACATTGAACTCATCGTAGCAGAAATTTCCCCTGCTGACGTTTCCACACCACTTCGATGAGTTGGTAACGGTCCAGTTTTGGGGCAGGCTGAAATTTATGGATGCATAGAACGCGGTTGTATTTCCGGTGTTTGTTGTGTTTACGTTGAGTGTGAAGTTTTCATTCTCAAAAGCTGTTACATTGTAGGAAATATAGTATTCTGGTTGGACAACAAGACTCATGTTTGTTCCAGAAACTATTATCTGGAGAGTGAGGTTATCATAGCCGTTGTTAGAGGATGTTATATTAACCATGAGGTTATATATTCCGGTTTTTTGATATGATGGAACAGAAACATTCATCTGAACTTCCTGGGATTCTCCTGGATTCATACCGGATATGTTCTCTGGATCGAACTCTATCGTGAAATTGTCTGGATTCGTAACATTGAAGGTTATGCTGTCAAGATAGTAGTTTCCATAGGATATCGCAGTGAAGTTATCTATAAGACTATAATTTCCAGGTGCGATTATCCCAATTCTTAGTTCCTCTGGTACTCGGATCTCAGGATTCTGGTATATTGTCACATTGACGAGGGTCTCGTTATATCCCAGGCTTCCGTTAAGGTTTGTCCAGTTGACTGTTATGTTTATTATATATTCTCCTGACTGGGTGTTGTTCAGAATTGTTATGTTGAAATTCCTAACCCCCTCTGTCTCAATGAGTATGTTCCCAATGTTATAAAACGTTGTGTTGGGTACCAGCTCTGGCGGAAGGCTTATGGTTATGTTAGTATCGTATGCAGAGGAATTCCCTGTGTTGTTCATGGTTATTCTCAGGTTGAAGCTTTCGTTATGGAAGTATGTGATATTGTAAAGTTCGTAAACGCTTGGCTGTTTTGTTATACCAATATTAGTTTGGGGTGATTCGACTGTAAATTCTTCAGATTCCTGACCACTGTTTCCATCCTTGGTGGCTGTACAGTTAAGATAGTAGAGACCGTATTCATCGCCTGTATAGAAGGTTATATTGTATGTCCCGTCACCAAGATCTGTTATGTTCTGGTCAGGGATTGGTGTGGAATCATAAGAACATGTTATGTTCGCACCAGGTATCATTATATCCCGTCTGTAAGTAGTAAGATTTAGTGTTGCATTAGTGGTTCGCGGAAGTCCTGTGTCATTCCATATCCTCATGCTAAGGTTGTAGATGTCCGTGATGTTGAAAACAAAGGTTGTCTCATTCAGGAAGTATCCTTCACTGTCATAGATTCTCACAGTGAAGTTCCATTCACCAACAGTTGATGTATTGGTGAAGTTGAAGTAGTTACTGTAGATAGCGTCTCCTGATTGGTTATCACCATGAGTACCGTCATCATACAAAACTATTGTTATGTCATCTGACGTATCGATGGTTCCGTTGTTGAAGGTTGCGTTTGCACTCACAGTAGAGTTGAAGGGATCATAGGTTATGTTTGCTGCTATCAGAGATGACTCATTTCTGTTGAATATGTTAACATCGACATCTTGGGTTGTGTACATCTTCGGATCGATCTCTATCCACCAGCCCTCTGGTGCGTGAGCAGTTATGTTAAGCGGGTTTATCAACCTGTCCCTTACATTGGTTATAATATTAGGCGTCTTTATTGTATCACCAAAAACAATCGCAGCCACATCCACTATTGATTCGTTTGGTTGTATGGTTGTGTTGGCGAGATCTATACCTACCCTGTCCGAATCCGAAGAATTTCCAGCAATGAAGTTGCTTGTACCTGTTTCATTGACATTTATAAAAGCAGTCATAGAACCTCCCAGCGTGTAGGTGGCCCTTACCCATGAACCAGGGTCAACTGAATAGTTATATGCAACCTTGTACCCTGAGCTGTAAGCTCCCAGGGCATCTAAGGCTGGGAAACCTGACTTAGATTCCCTGTATATGTCAGAAGTATAGATGTTTGTAATATTTTGCCTTATCAGAACCCAAGCACTGATATTTGAAACACCGTATGTGTTGTTAAGGTAGAAAAAGTATTCCTTTACGATCTTGGTCCTGTTGGTTTTGTTGTCAGGATCGTTCCAGTAAGCCTCGTAGCCTGTTTGCCTTATGGTTACTCTCACAGGACCCTCTATTATGGTTGCGTTGCCTCTGAGGTCGTATGTGTAGTTATACGTTCCGTCAGTTATTATTGTGAACTCCCTTGTTTTATCTGAAGCTCCTGATGGGTTGAAAAGATTAGTCAGGTCTTGGTCATTATAGGTTACGTTCCAAAGGCCAGATGTATTCTCTCCCCTTTCCGTATCTATTCTGAAGTTGAGTTGTGTGTTGTTTATTGTGTAATCTCCATCAGTGCCTGTAACCTTCATTCCTGTATCATATGCCTCATCCTCTTTCGTCCCTGCCTCTGTCCTGTCAAAGTAGACATAGAACTGCCTCAGGGTATTTGCATTGGTTGTTCCATTGAGAATGAAAACAAGCGTACCAGCCGCATTTGTGGAGGCGTTGTAATCTTCTGCTTCATCGAACTGGCTGGGCATCTCCCACATGATACCTCCTGCATCATTATACTCAAAAACCCTTACTGATTGATTATCAAAGGTTCCTGTTGTGTTCATCTGCTCGAAGAGTTGAGTGAAGTTTACCTCATACTCCACAGGCCAGTTCATTCTGTCATAGTCAGATGTATTCACATCTATCTTTATCCTGTAGTGCCAGGTTGAGTTGAACCATTCGTCACCGACCTCTAGGGAGGTCGTGTATTGATTACCAAGTACAACTACCAGTGCTACGAATAAAGCTACGAGTATGGCTTTTCTCTTCATTTACCCCTCCTCTATCATCTTCTTTGTCTTCTCATAAGCTTCCTTGCTTATTTCACCCTTCTTGTAGGACTCCTCAAGTTCCTCTAGCATCTGCTCTTTTCTGCCCTTCTTTGCTGGTTTTTTCTCCTCCACTGGCTTCTTCTCTTCCAGTGGTTTTTCCACAGCCTTTTTTTCAACGGGCTTCTCCACTGTCTTTTCTACTGGTTTCTCTTCTAACGTGGGTTTCGCAAGTGGGGTTTCCGCAGGTTTCTCCTCCTCTGTGGGTTTCTTCTTCTTAGCCCCTGGTTTCTCTTCTGTAGGCTTCTCCTCTTTTACGGGCTCTGGTGCTGGCTGCCCCTGGGGCTCCTCTACAGGAGCCGGGACTCCTACTGACGCAGCCTGCGATTTCTCCTGGATTTTCTTATCTATGCTCTCCATTCTCTCTGTGTTTACTTTCTTTGCCTTCTCATACTCCTCCTTCTTGAGCTCGCCCTTCTTGAACTGTTCCTCTAAGATGCCAAGCAACCCCTCTATTTCACTCTTCTGCTCCTGCAGTTTCATCACCTCTGGGGAAGCAGCAGGTACTCCAACTCCAGATATTCTGGATTCCAACGTTTCCCTGAGCAGATTCAGATCCTCCTTTTTGGCAAACCCTTCGATCTTGGTATTCATCTCATCTATGGTCTTCATCATCTCCCTTGAAAGCTCATCGAGTGTGTCTTGCTTTGCCTTGTACAGCATAAACTCATCGAGCCTCTTGTTCAGTTGCATAAAGATTGAATCTATCCTGTCTGAAATCCTTCCTATTCTCTTTTCCCTGTTCTCGATCTCAACAAGCCTCTTTGCGATATCCCTCCCAAAATCAGCAATCTTCTCAAGGCTGCCTATCTTTTTCAGAACTTCCTCAACCTGTGTTATCCTTTTTATTAGGAGGGATGTCACGTCTTCGATCCTTTGTATCTTTGCATCATGCATCTTGACCTGAGCATCTTCCTTTCTCAAAAACTTCACAAACTTCTGTGGTTTCAGATCAGCAATTGCGGTGTTTATTTCAGTAACAATTATCTCCTGCTGGCTTGTTTTCCTGTCAAGGGCCCCAATATTCGACCTCATTTCACCTATCTCCTCTGTCAGCCTCCTTATGGTTTCATTCCCAGAAGTTTTTTCATCTTTCATTGCATTAAGGAAAGCGTTCATCTTCTCCAGCCTGACCTCCATCTTCTCAACCTTTGGTAGAACCTCGGGTCCCCCTGGCTTTATCTCTTTTACAAACCTTGAGAGCATGCCCTTTATGTCGTCTGCAGAGAATCTCTCCTTCCCGGGTTTTGCAGCTGGTGGAGCCGCCACAGGGGTGGGTTTAGGCATCTCAGCAGAAGGCTCAGCGGGCATTTCACCCTCAAGAGGCTTTGATATAGGGACAGGCCCCTCCTCTGCCTCTATAATCTCCCCCACTGTCTTTGGTTTTTTCTCTTTGACCTTCTTACCCACCTTTTTCTCAATCCTCTTTATCTTCCTCCCTATCTCCTTCAGCTTCTTCTGATTTTTCGTCTTGACCTCTTTGTAATGCTTCTCTGTTATACCGGCCTCTGAGTAGGCCTCCTCCAGTGATGACAATAATATCTCAATATCCTCCTCCTGCTTCTGCAGTTCAGTCAAAATCTCTTCAGGTTTTTTAGCCATATCCTCACCTCACAATTTTATATTAAATCCTCTCCTAATATTTCAACCTCTAAGCTTTGTAACCTTTGTCTTCACGGAATCTATGTACGTCTTTGCCATTGCGAACATGGTCTGGTTTGCCTTGTCCCTTGCAAGCTTGAGTTCAAACTCAAGGTCAGATGTGTCTATTCCCTTTGTTTTCAGTGCCTTTACTCTTTCCTCAAGCCCTGCTATCTCCTCGTCGTACTTTATGTACTGATTAATCTCCTTCTCACTAAGCCTTCCGGTATCATGGAGCAATGGCCTGAATTCAATGAAGTACGGCTTACCATGGTTGTACTCTGCATTGTGAACCATACCGGTTCCTGTCTTCAGTTTGCTTATGGTGGATGAATATCTGAAACCGTACTTCTGGCTGACCCTCCTTATATCTCCTGTATACTTCGTTCTTAACTGTATCTCGCTTGATATGTTTGCTCTTATTGCTCCCCTGAAATCCATCAATACCTGCGATATCAGCCACAATCCTATACCCCACTTCCTGAACTCTCTGCATCCTCTCTCCAACGCTACATATCCGCCCTTACCTCCATACTTTGGAAGCAGTCTGTGGACCTCGTCATACGCTATGAACAGTTTCAGCGTCTTTGATTCCGGCCAGGGTATCTTGAATATATCCGATATGGTCTTCCTAACGAAATGGTCTAACTGTGCGGGATCCATCTTATTTATGAGGAAGATTGTGATCTCCCCGGGCTTCATATACTTCCTGACATCTATTGTTGTGTCCGGATCTGTTATCTCAATTATCCTTCCTGTGAACCTCCTCGAATCTTCTGGCTTCAGTCCGAACTTTGGATACAGGTCAAGCATGTGCTTGTCTCTGCAAGGTCTCAGGAATCCTGTCCACTGGGCAGTTGGATCGAAAACTATTACAGGTACCTTTCTCTTCAGAAGCTCTTCTGTAACTATCATAGACGAAACGGATTTGCCCGCTCCTGTTGATCCGGCTGATATACCGTGTGTCATGAGCTGTTGCAGATTCCAGTATGCAACAACATCCGTCTCTGCTATCTTACCAACAGGGAATGCGTCCGGACCTGCCTGTGGAAGCTTCTTGAAGTCCAGTGGGAAGATGTATCTGGTTTTCTTCCTCTTTTTCTCCCTGTAGTAAGCATAAAATCTCCGACCTCCATACATTATTGCAAAAATAGCAGGAATAATGATGTATGTGATCCAATTCATGAATATTTCTCTTAAAGCAAGCAAGGGAAGTGGTAGTTGGGTAACATCAAAAACATCGCTGGAGGATGCGGATTTAATACCATACCAATACGTCACGTTTGCCTCAATCACATACCTATCATAGGGTGTATCCCCAGGTATGGTTATATTCCTTCTCACCGTGAGTTTTTGCTCCACTGCGAGGGTCTCTTCAAACTTCGTTATAACCTTTTCTGTATAAAGGTTCTTTATCAGGTATATAACAACTATATCCTCTATCTTCTCTGTTTCTCCCATGTTCAGCAAGGTTACTTCAAATTTTAATTCATCACCGGGTGCAACGGTCTTTGTTAAAGCCCTTATCTGAACGTCAAGCAGTGGTGTTGGGGTCTCCTCAACCCTTATTGTTACAGGGGTTCTATAGGTGTCGTTACCTATACTTGTTATGATGTCACCTGTGTATATTCCCGGGGTTGTGGTCGGAAGGGTGAATATCTTTATCTTGCCCAGTCCTATGGACATGGGTGGTATGGTTATGCTTGTTTTCTCAAGCTGGATGAAATCCCATATCAGACCTTCAACCTCAAAGTTTGCGATTATCGTCCTGTACTGGTTGTTCAGGACCTCCATTGAATGAATCTCGTATTCACCCTGTTTCAGGGTAACGTAGATCAGAGTGGTTTTTATTTCATACGGAACAACCGGTGCCCCTGGTGCAGCAACAAGTGCCCCTCCACCACCACCCCCTGGTATTATTGGGGGAATCGGTGCTGCTGGGATGCAATCCTGCGGGCAGTTCCCAACAGATTCTCCATACTCATCCTCACATACGTCATTACCACATACGTACTCTGCCAGAGCGAATGCCCCTGTAAGGCTTGTTACGTTGGCAGACACTATTCCTGTGGTTAAATTCACGTCCGTATCCAGTCTTGTCCAGTTAGCACCACAGACCCACATCACAGTCCAGCCCGAGCACTGATAGATTCCCAGATACTCAGAAATGTAATCCGCATACCTACAGTTGCCTGGTGTCTGGCACTCTGTTGAATTGAAGATTATCTCTCCATAGCTGTAGTTGAGCTTCGAGGTATTCACATAGTATGCCTTCAGAGACCTCCTCGGTGTCCTGTAGTCGTGTATCTTACCGAACATGACCGGGTCATGAACACTGGTTACAAGGTTTGTGTTATAGGTTCTTATTGATTCTTCCCAGAAGTCAACATTTATTTCGTATTCCCTCGCATCAATGGTCTCATTATAGTAACCTGTTGTTGAATTTGAACTGAAGTTGAAGGTAACCGTGCTCGTTCCTGGTAGATAGAAAGTGAAGTTTATCACTATAGGTGGCTTGCTCAGTCTCTCCTCATCTCTGGCATAACCAGCAAACCATAAACCAGGGTATATTTCAAAAGTCTTCACAGTGTAATTGGAGTTGCCGGCAAGGTCATATGCTGTTGCATTCACATAGTATATACCAAGCTGCGAGGTGTTGGAGAAGTTCAATTGATAATTGTATACGCTTCCATTCCTGCTTATGAACTCTGCATCAAACATGTCTGTTGCATTGTTCGGGTATGTAACCTCTATGGTTACGTTTTTTATCGCGCCAGAATCTGTCGCATTCACGTAGAACCTGGCTGTTGTGTTTGCAGGTACCCTTTCCGGGACATGCAGTTCGATTTGTGGCGGATACGGGTCCCTGTATATTATCGCCTTTCCTTCATAGTCTGATAACCTCAGGCTCAAATTTGTGTAGTAGGCTGTCATATTTATATCAAATCCGCTTCCCATTGACATGTTCGGTGGGGTGAAGCTCAGATGCCACAGCTCTGTTACATTCGAGTAGTTCACTGAAGTCAGTGTCATTTCCATGGACCATGTTTCATTAAGCATGGTGAGGTTGAACACCATGCTGTTGTTTACCGGGACGTTTCCATAGGTAACATTAACCCTGACCTCTATGGTGTCGTTATCAGTGACGTTCATTCTCGGGTTTGCCTCTGTTGGCGAGATTATATCCACACTGTAAGGATGTATTATTATTTCAACAGTGGTTGTTCTTGTCGGTGGGTCTGCTGTATAGTTGCTCGTCACTATCAGACCCTGATAGGTTGTAACGTTGGAGACGTAAGGAACGGTGTAGTTTATTCCTATGCTTCCATACTCGCCTATCTCCAGGTAAAGCTTGCTCACGTTTATTTCTATGTACGGGAATATATCACCGGACTTGACCGCATCCAGGATAAGGTATGCATTACCAATGTTGTGTATGCTTATTTCTCCAAAGTCTCCTGAGGTCTGGTGACTGACATTCTTTGATATCTGGCTTGGTTCCTGTGTCCAGGAAAGGTTCAACGGGACCTGTACAGTGGCTATAACTATATCAGATTCCCCACTCGAACCATTTGCCTTTATGTATCCATACTCCTCGCCTGCTGGATAGAATGGTGGGACCCCAATGGTTATGTTCACATCTGTTGAGTTCCCTGGTGGAAGAATAGGTATGAAGCTCGGTGTGTAGTTCATGGTAAAGTTGATGCACACATCTCCCTGTATACAGTGGAATGTTATGTTGGTTGTATTGGTGTTTCCTATGGATTCTATTGTTATGGTTTCATTATCTGAGTTTCCGCTCAGGATGACATAGGAGATGTTCCCTTGGATTATATTTATGGCAGGATTCGGCATAACATTGACTGTTATGTTCGTGACGTTGTAACCGTAGGTGCCATTTAGATTTATCCAGTTTGCTATCAGGCTCACGTTGAATGTATCTGGCCATGTTCCGTTTAGTATGATAACACTGCTCTCATTGTATCTGGTCTCATTCTTGTATATCGTTGTGTAGTTGAAGTAATCTACTGTCACGGACAGGTTCACCGGAGCCGTTATGTTAAACGTAAGGCTGAAGACCCTCACATATATTGGATCCAGTGTGAAATTGAAAGCGAAGCTGTCGCTGCTGTAAAGGGTTACATTGGTTATGTTTATCGAGGTTACGTTGGATTCTATCAGAACAGGAGTTGTCCCAGATGCTGTTAGGTTGATAACACTTATGCACCCCGTCAATCCTGTTGTATCATTTGCACATATCCTCAAGCCATGGATTCCGGATATGTTTGTGATGTAGTTTATGTAGTAGAATGAACCGTTGCTGTTCATGGTCTTTATGTAATTGCCTGTACCTGGCCTTGTGACATTTATCCATGCAGACGCCACACCAAAGTTGTCTGTTATGGTTGCTGATATACTTACATTCTCATAGATTATCTCGAATACTAACGGATCAACAGTCACATTGGTTATATTTGGTGGTATGTTCGTGACATTGAGCCAGAAGTCAACCGACTGCTCTGCTGGATCAGCTGTATCATTCCTTATCAGAAGGTTTACGTAGTAGAATCCCTGCGGCTGCCCTACACCAGTGAAGTTGACTGTTATGTTCCTGGTTGTGTTTGCACCGAGATCGAAATATTCGGGTGTTATCGAGGTTATCAAACCTGTTCCATTACCCTGCCTGTAAACCCTGAGTGGGATTACGGTGTTACCAAGGTTCTTTGCTATTATAGGTCCTGGCAGGGAACCGCTCGTGTTCTGTAGTAGCAAGATTGTTCCGAAGGTTGTTGGGGTTCTGGTCCAGGTCTTGTTGGTTGGGACAGTTATGTTAAGGGTTGCATTGTCCTGCTCTGCATTCGCAGCTGTTGCCTTGATCTTTGCCCAGTAAACACCGGGTGCCTGGGCAATTGGTACTGTTATGTTTATGTCTATAGTGAAGTCATTCCCAGCAGCCAGGTAATCCCAGCTGGATGGAATCATGGTCACGACACATTCAGGACAGTCTGTTGCCAGGTTTCCTCCAACCAGGCTCAAGGATATGAACTGTACTGCATCGTTACCATCAGCCTCAATCGTTATGTTCCCGACATACGTTTCTCTCCCATGCGGTGCATCCTTTTGAATCTCATCCTCGATTATGTTCATCATTGGGTTTGAAGACACATAAACATTAGTGATGTTATACGTTGCATTCTCTATCTTGTCTGGGTCTGTCCAGTTTGCATACCCGTATATCTTTATGAGCAGTGGTGGGGTTCCTGGTGGAACTGTTACGTTAACAGTCCAGTTACAAGTAGCGTTAGCTGACATGTTTCCACATTCTGTCATGTTCTGCCCGAACTGCAATATAGCTTGGTCATCCAATACACTCAAATTTATGTAATATCCCTTCGGTGGTCCGAGGTTCGTGAAGTTTACGTAGATGCTGAAATTGAATCCCTGGTATTGGGTTATACCATAAACCATTTGCTCGATAGTCTGGTTTACAACCCCATTAATCTTGCCCCAGACATCGAAATAATATGTACTGGAAGAGTTGAGGTTGTACTCTGGTGGGTCATCTATTGCATGCACGGTAACATTGTGCATACCATGCTGATGTGGCCAGTACTGGTATCTGTACAGGTCACTGCTGATATTGGTCATGTTCCTATATTCATAACTGCCATTCGGTAGACCTATGGTTATCCAGATCCCGCTAATACCGATATCGTCTGTGATGTTGGCTGTTATGTTGGTGTAGTTGAGGTTCGCCTCTATGCTCTGGTTCGGTTCGATTGTTACGTTCTTTACAACAGGCGGGGTCGTGTCATTGACAGCGACTATACCGTAAGCATTGCTGATACCTGCAGTTATCAGCCTGGTTGAGTTGTCAGTAATATTGCATTTGAATGTCACATATCCCTTCTGGGATGGTGTGAAGTTATAGGTTGCGTGACCTGATTCGTTTGTAGTGAGGTTAGCAAGGAAGGTGAAGTTGGGTGGGGTGTAATAGTAATGCATCTCAACCCTGTATTCATCTATACCTGCCCCTGATATAGCATCAACAACCCTGCACGTGGCATTGAATGGATCTGGATAAGGCAACTCTGTGTAGTTTGCTGGTGAGTCCCAAAGGACATCAGCCACACCACTTATCAGAATCTTAACTGTATCGTTACCCGACAGGTAGTAGGTCTTGGTTGCGTTGGATGTGATTGTTCTGTTACCTGGTGACTGGCCTGTCAGAGAGAAGTTTTCATAGTGGTCCCCTGAAACAAGGAAGCTCGTCTCATTCCACCAAGAAACATTGGCATCGGTTATATCCTCCCCAAGCTCGTTAGTTATGTTCACGTCAAGCGTTATGTTATCCGTCTTTGTGTAATTGCTTTCATTAATCGGAGAAGTTATGTTCAGTATCAGCACACCCCATATCTCTATATAGGTCTGCTCTGTAGCAGAGTCCTCAAGACCGCCCTTGGTTGCGTTTATATAGATTGTGTGGTTGTCTGCAGCAGATTTGTTGTAGGGGTTCCAGGTTATGTTGCAGTTACCACTTTCATTGGTCATGCAGTAGCCAATCATCATTGACGTGTTCCAGAAGGTCACGTTGCTTGCGTTGGCATTACCTATGCTTGCATCATTTACATGAACCGATATCACTGTTTCATACGGGTAGTAAGAATCGTTCCTGTACACGATGGGTTCGCTGGCATTTATCTGGTCTATTATAAGCTGCCTTCTCACCTTGATCAGGGTGCTCATGTAAGAGACGGATGTGTTGTAATACTTCACTGTATCGTCTGATATGTTACACTTTATGTCATACCATCCTGCTGTGTCATTTGTGGTGTTCCACTCCCAGGTGGCATTTCCGTACTGGTTGGTCAGGGAGAAGTTCTGCCATGATTCGTTCTTGTAATAGGTGACGTTGTAATCCTGGATTGGCTGACCCGTGTTTATATCAATAACATGGCATGTGACATTTACTATCGCCCCTGCTGGATACTCTGTGTAGTTGTCTGGGTCTATGTTGTCAATGGATGCCCATCCGTATATGTAGACGTGTGTGGTGTTGCTTCCCATATCGTAGTTTGTTCTGGTCGAATTGGTGTAGATGATCTCTGGTCCCAACACATAGTCCTCTAGGATGTACCATGTTGAGTTGTAGTATGTAAAGCTTGAACCAGAAGCATTCGCTATCAAAAGCGGGGTCTCATTATACCAGCTTACATCAGTATCGCTGATGTAGTTGTCACACTCGTCTACGATGGTAATATTCAATATCTCGCTAACGTTCCTGTTGAGTACGTCATTCTCATCTGGCTGGATTGTTCTTGCATACAACTGGCCTATAACATTAAGGTTCTCGACAGACGTGTTGACAGGCTCATAGCAACTATCATACGTTCCGCTTATCCAGTACTGCACCCCCACGTCTGATGAACATGTTGCATTGTAGTCCACATGGCAGTAACCTGAGTTTTCTGAATTGCAGTCCAGAACAACAGTGTAGTTGGAGTGGTCCTCGGTTACCCATACCCTTCCAGAGGTTCCGTTCGGGTAAAGACTGTAATCTTCATCGTATATCCTGAAGTTCAGATACGCTGTGGTATCTCCAAGTCTTCTTACTGTTGTGTTGGAGTACGGTGAACACTGTCCTGGCTTGCAGACCTCTAACGTAACGTTGTCTGGTTCCAGCTTGAAAAGAAGGATACCTGAAGTGTAGCTCAGATACGACCTGTACTTCGCACCTGTCTCATTTCCATATATGTCCATAATGGTCAGGTTGATTGTCTGGTTACCTGGAAGGGTGAAGCTTGCTCCCTCTGCCCACGCATCAATCGTCCCGTTGGTGCTGCTTGCAACGGACTGGTTCTCTGCTACCTGATATCCGTTAACTGTGAGGTTGAAGTAGAAGGTTTGGGTATCGAGGTTCTCAATTGTTACATTGAAGAACGAGACGCCACCTGAGTCGGATATGTCTTCGTTGTAGTCAAAACCAGAGTCCAGGACCACGTAAGCAAGATACTCTGTGTAGTTCGCATTCATTGGTGAACCGGATTCATTCATCACCGTCAGGTTGATGGTCTGGTTACCTGGAAGTGCGAAGGTTGAACCTCCTGTCACTGCATCTGTGGTTTCATTCGTTCCATTTGCAATAGACTGGTTCTCTGCTATCTGGACTCCGTTTACCGTAAGATTGAAGTAGAAGGTCTGGTTTCCTGTATTCTCTATGGTTATGTTGAAGTATTCCATCGCACCTGACGTATTTATCTGCTCCGAGTAGTTGAATCCTGAATCCTCAGTCGCAGTGTGTATGGTCTTTGATATGTTCTCCAGAACGTTATCCGATGCGTTATGTATGAGCTTTCCTGATACGTTGGTCAGGTCGTTGTAGGTAGAGTCTGAGAAGTTGAATTCATCCTTTGTATCAAATCTGTACTCATTCAGTCCCATGTCTGAGCAGGTAAACCTCTCGAAGAAATCCACCCATACATTGGTTAACTGATCTATGGATTTATTATCAACCAGGGTCCAGTTTTCCCATATCTTTGCTGAAACATTCCACAACCTCTTCCACAGGGTAATGTTGTTGTAGTTGAGATCAGGATCATTAATCCTTACACTGAACTTGTTCTCCTCACCCCAGCCAGCAAGCGTCTTGTCTATGGAGTGATCTGTTATTACTGGTGCCAAGGCGATAAAGAAGGCATCCGGTTTATTTGTGTAATTGTAACCATAGTAAGGATTCTGGTTATTGTAGTTTGCCTGCATTTGAATATCATAATATCCTGGTGATCTCTGAGTATCACTTCCTGCTAACGTATAATTATACCAACCACTGCTTTGGTTTGCTGGATCTTGGTATCTATAGAAGACATCAGGTGGGTGTTCAAACCTCCACCTTATCTCTATATCCTCAACAGAATAGCAGTCATCCTCCATAAATCCTACTATTGGAATTGGTGTTCCCCACAGGAATCCCTCGCCGTTTGGTGATATTATCTGGGGTATAAGATTTGCCCTTATGGTTATGTTGTACTCGGTTGAATTCATGGACATGTAGCATTTGTCTTCGTTAACCCCACCCATTCCTGCCTTCCATTCCTGAACGCCAACCGTGTAGTTACATTCTGTTGGTTCTGGAACATAGGTCGGGAATTCGTAGTTTATGTAGGAAGTTGCATTTACATATGTGGTAAACCCAGAGTCCCAGGAGTTTGGATCAGAAGCATTCATTGTTACCCAGAAGCTTGTATTTGATCCTGAAGCCACTATTGTGTCTCTGTCTGTATCGTATAAGTAAACAACAAACGTAAGGTTATCTGTTCCATTTCTCCATACAACTTCGTTGTGTCCAAACATCATAGTGAAGTTGACTTCATCTTTCTCTACAGTAAAGTTATAAGTCTTTGACACGTTCGAAAGGCTTCTGTTATCCGTTCCCTCGAAGTAGAACTCCCATGTATCTGTATTATCACAGGTGTCATCCTTCCATGACAAAACAACAGATTCATTGACAGGAGCCTCTATCCATGTGGAGTTCTTTGGAGATCCCCAACTGGCAGCTCCGTACTTCTTTGTGTAGAGGTTAACTGTGACGTTGTCTAGATCTTCATCTGTTATGTTCACGAAGAAGTAAAACCTCTCTCCCCATCCACCCGGGTCTGTCAGGGCAGTTGCGTTGTAAAGGAATGGCTTGGTTTTTATAAAGAAGTGATCCCCTGTAGTGGTTATGTTATCGTAGTGGTCTGTGTAGTTGGCATACATGGTGGTGTTGTACCACCTCGCAAACATTCCAGTCGTATTCCTTGTACATTCGTAGTATATGGTTATATTGGTTGTCGGCCAGCAATCGTACTCCGTTCCACCTTCATGGGTGAAGTTAAAGGTTACGTTAGCCTCTAGGAGGGTGTTCAAACAATCGTCCCTTACAACACCCCTTACCGAGATGTTTTCATTGACCCTCTCATATGTTTGTCCTAATGGCGGCAAATCTATTTCATTTTCGAGCTTCCCGTAAATGGTCAGGCTGTAGTTACTTGATAGATTTATATTCTCATAACAGGAATCCGTTACCCCCGCCTTCCATGTCTGGTTGCCAACCCTGTAGTAAGTGAAAATCGGATGTGAACAACCAGGGTTGAAATCATCTATTGCATATCCTGAACCGTTTGCATATGTTTGGTTTCCTGTGTCCCAGTCAGAACCATTGTACGTAACCCAGAATGTCACCTCTGTTCCTAGAACAACGGACTCATTCTTCAGGGTATCATTAATGTAAACTATTAACGTGGCTGAATTGTTGGCCATGGAATCGGGTCTGTTTATCTGCGAACCGTCACCATATATGTACGTGATGTTGACGGGATCATATGTTATGAAAGGACCTGTTATGTTGTTTGTGTAGTTGATGTTGGTCCCATCCTCTATCTTGAAGTAGAAGTAATTCGTGTCATTCTGATCAGAGTTCATATGGGAGCAGTTGAAATTCGAAACCGTAAGGTTACACCAATCCTGTCCTCCGTATATTATGGTTTCATTCCACTTGCTGTATGAGGTTCCGTTGTTAGTGGATATGTAAAGACTGCACGTCACGTTGTCCTGCTGGTCATCATATATGTTGACACTGTACTCGAATATAGTCCCCCATCCACCTGAGGATGGTGTAACGTTTGCAGAGGTTATGTTGGGTGGTGTATTCTCTAGGTAGACCCAGTCCTCCCATGTTGTTGTATTTAAATCGTAGTAGTCTATGCTAGAATTTATCCTGATGTCCCAGTAGCCTCCCATATGGAATGATGTATCCCATGTGTAGTTGTACCACCCTGTTCCCTCATCTGTTGGGGTATAGGATTCATTCCACCAATCATCGGGCGCGCCAAACTCGACTGATGCTGTTGTATTTGGTATTAACTCATCACAGTCAGTAGAAACATTGAATCTAACATCCAATGGGTCTCCTACAACCGTCTGGTTACCATACTGTGGTATTTCCAAGTAGTTCTTGAGTTGGCCTTTAACAGACACGTTCCTGTCAGTGGAGTTGATCTGCTTGTAGCATGTATCGTTGAAATCTATACCACCCCTCCAGTCCTGGTATCCAGCTTTGTATAATGGAGAGCAGTCTGGATTGAATTGTATTGTTAGATATCCGTTACTATCTGTTGAATTCCAGTATCCATCATCCCATGAACCCGTTCCTGTTCCGTTAACCGTGATCCAGATCCTTCCTGAATAATTAGCTCCTATGTATTGGTTGTAATAATCAGTGTCTCTTATCCTGACCTGCAGGGTCGCGTAGTCAGTCCCTTCTCTGTTCACCTCTGCATTGTGCCCCAACATCCATATGGATTGGATGTTGTCCTTGAGCATTTGGAAGTTGTTGGTGGATGTCTCATTGAAGTCATCCCACTTGTCTGAGGTGTTCCATTTATAGTAGTTGGTTTCGTTTGGTCCTATTTCAGAGCAGTTAAATCTGTGCACGAACTGGACGGCTGTAAAGCTTGTGTTTCCACTGGATACGTTAGTCTGGTTTATCATTGTCCAGTTATCTCCCTCCACCTTCTTCCATAGGGTTACATTGACAGTGTCAGCGAGTTCCAAGTCTCTGACATGAGCAGTAAATGTATGCTGAGCTCCCCAACCACCACTTGGTGGACTTACTATATGCGGACTAGCATCATAGTATATGTCTGGAGGTTCACTGAGCCAGAAGGAATCTACATCTGTTGTGGTTTGCGAATCGTTGTAGTACGTTTTGCTTGCCTGCATGGTGGTGTTGAATTTGTAAAGGACTTGGTCTGGCCACTGAGAGGTGTTGGTTGGTCCCCAGAACGTGCAGTTGTACCATCCATCAGATCCGCCCTGTTCACTTTCATCTATGATAGTTGACCATGTTTCGCAGTCATATGTATATGCAATACCCATCTTTGCCTGTAACGTAACCGAAGCGTTTGTGATGCCTCCACATTCATCCTGAACTTGTCCTCTTATTGTTACGTTGTCCACACCTCTCCTGTATCTTTCTCCATCGGGTATCGTAAGGCTCACATTCAGCGGGTCTGTCCATATCGAGAGATTGAAATTATCTGACGTGTTATCAAAGAAGCAAGTGTCTCCTGATGTTCCTCCCCTCCATAACTGTGGGCCCACCTCATACTTGGGGCTACATGCAGGAGTGAAGTTATATTCTATGTATCCCTGATCATCCGAATACTTATAACCACTGCTCTCCCAGTCTCCTGTTCCGTTCTTGGTTACCCAGAATTCTCCCTGGGTGTTGTACACATCTATAAATATGTTTGTATCAAGGTCGAATATCCTTAGTCTAAGCAAGTAATATCCTCCTGACCTCTTTATAGACTCGTTGTCTCCGTCAGTGAGGTCTATCCTCACGGTGTCTCTCTGCTCTGTGTAGTTCTTCACATCTGTCTCGTTAGTATCCCATTGAGATGGATAACCTGGATCATCTGTGCAGTTGAACTTGAACTGCCTTGTTATGTTGAATTCTCCTCCGAGGTCACCACACTGGAACGTTGTTATCTGGAAGGTCACTGTCTGGTTTATGCCTGATACGTCTTGGTAATAAAAGCCGCCTGGTCCTTGTATCGGGCTCCATGACCCGTTAACAATCCTCTCCCAAAGTCTTACCCTTACAGTGTCACCATCCTCGTCTGTAACCTGCACAGAGTAGTTGAAGTCAGCACCCCAACCTCCTATCCATGGTGAAACCCTAGAGTTTTCCAGTATGGGTGTTGTCTCAATCCAGAAGGCATGGTACTTAATCGTTGTGTTGTCGTTGTAGTAGGTCTTGTTGGAAACCATGGTTATGTTGAACCAACCTGCTTCCATAGCACTTGTATTGAAGGTGCAGTTGTAGGTTCCGTTGTCCTTCTCCATCGTATCATTGCAGTAATAGTTTGTGCCTGAATTCTCATTGGTCAGGATAAAGTAAATAGTAACATTCGTTATGTTATTGTTACAGTTATCTACTATGCTTACATTGATGGTTATGTTGACTCCCCTGTCAGACTCCTCGCCATCCGGATCCTCTATGGTCTGGATTAGGTCATCCTTGATTGTTATGGTGAGGTTTTCTGAGGTGTTGAGCTTCTGGTAGTAGTCATCGGTTGATCCTGCGAACCATTCGTGCTTGCCGACTGAGTATTCACAGGTTGGGTTGAAGTCTACGTATGCATAGCCTGTTCCGTTGGTTGTGGTTAAGTTCGCAGGAGCCATGCTTGAGCTGTTGTAGCTGATCCAGAAGGTTGTGTTCACTCCTGACGGGTGCCAT
>DAOVCJ010000025.1 GCA_030670085.1 Candidatus Aenigmatarchaeota archaeon | reverse complement strand
CTGGCGAGACTGAAAAAAATAACTTTTAATTAACCAAACTCCAAAATAATATTTATGTACTCCAAAGGAATCCAGTCTGTTCTAAAGCGAAAGAGAATTAGGATAGCAGACAGAGTAAGAATCCGGAAGGGAAAGAAAAGCTATGAAGGTCTACTCATGCCGAAAACCGATGCAGGGGACCCGAAATCTGTTGTGATAAAACTCGATTCTGGTTACAATATCGGTCTGAAGTTCGAAAAGGGAACAAAGATAGAAAGGAGCAAAACCCCAGAACCAGGGGGGGTCCTGGAAGAAGAGAAGTACGAGCTTGGGAAGATAAGCAAGAAGCTCCTGAAGGTGACTTTTGACAAGACCAAGCCGCCGATTACTTTGATAGCAACCGGTGGAACCATAGCGAGCAGGGTCAACTACAGGACAGGTGGTGTCACTGGTGTAAGCAACCCAAAGGAAATCCTCCACAATATACCCGAACTCTCAACCATAGCCAACATGAAGATGTCCGTGCCTTTCACCAAGATGAGTGAGGACATGGATTACAGGGACTGGCAGGAGATCGCGAGACATGTTGCAAGAAGGCTTAACTCAGGTGACAATGGGGTCATAATAACACACGGAACAGATACCCTTCACTTCACTGCTGCTGCTCTTTCCTTCTTTTTGCAGAATCTTCACAAGCCAGTTGTCCTAGTCGGAGCCCAGAGATCGAGTGACAGAGGATCGAGCGATGCAGGGATGAATCTGATATGCTCTACACATGCAAGTGTGAGTGACATCGCTGAAGTGGGGATATGCATGCACGGTAAATTGGATGATTCCTACTGTCTGTTTATCCGTGGGACAAAGGCAAGGAAGATGCATACCAGCAGGAGGGACGCATTCCGTCCGATAAACGAGCTCCCCCTCGCAAAGGTCTGGCCCAATGGCAAGATAGAAAAGACCAACAAAAACTTCAAGAGGAGGAACGACAAGGAGAGGGTTAAACTCGACCTTAAGTTTGAACCCAAGGTCGCGCTGCTGAAAGCGTATCCCGGTTCGGAACCGGGTGTGATAGATTACCTGGTTAGCAAGGGATACAGGGGATTCGTGATAGAGGCAACGGGCTTGGGACACGTACCCACGTTTGGAAAGAAATCCTGGATAGATACGATAAAGAAACATGCGAAAAAAGGAATTCCCTTTGTTGTTACACCCCAGACCCTTTACGGAAGGGTAAACCCGAATGTCTACACGAACCTTCGGATTCTTTACCATGAAGCCGGGGCAATACCAGGAGAGGACATGCTCCCCGAGACATCCTACATAAAGCTCGGCTGGGTCCTAGGACACACCACCAAACCCGAAAAAATCAGGGAAATGATGCTCACCAACTACGCAGGGGAGATAACCAAGAGAAGCCTGCCCCAGAGTTTCTTGTATTGATTTTATGGAAAGGAAAAGACCGGATTTAATTGTGGACGCCTTTATTGAGAAGGATGGGAAATTCTTAGCTATTAAAAGAAGTAGTGCAGTAGAGATTGGGTCATGGGAAACCCCAGGAGGAAGAGTTGAGACAGGGGAAAGAGTAGAGGATGCCCTGGTTAGGGAAATGGAAGAGGAAACCGGTTTGAAAGTCAGAATAAAGAGATTTCTTGGCTGGGGTGAGGGGTTTGACTGTCCTCATCAAGATGGATATTTATGTCAGAGATTTGTTTTGTATTTTCTCTGTGAGATTGTTTCAGGGGAATTAAAGATAGACCCTGGAGAAGCCTCGGAATACAAATGGGTCACAATCGAGGAATTCAGAAAACTAGAACCCCTTAGCAAACCAATAAAGGATTTTTTTGATAAAAATGTTTTTCAGTAAAATCTATAAATCCTGGAAGGGTATACAGGAGGAGAAGTATAAAAGGATTCTTCTAGGGTTTGATACAGACCTGCTCGCCAAGGCCTTTTCAGGGAAAGTCCTGGACCTTGGTTCTGGCTCTGGTTTCTTCGAAAAGTTCCTGCAGAAAGAAGGTTTCAATCTTTCCAAATGGGTATGTCTTGACCCTGATATGGATATGCTAGGAAGAAGCGGGGGTTTTTTGTGCATGCTCGGGAGCGGGAACTACTTGCCGTTCAAACCAGGGAGTTTTGACAACCTCATATGCCTGGACTCCATTCACCTGATAAGGGAGGATTTCTTCTGGGTTCTCAAGCCGGGAGGGTTCGCCCTTGTCTCACTTTTCTACAATCCCGGGAACCTCGAGGATAGAAGGAAATTCCTAAAAGAGAGAATAGGAAATATGGAAACTGTGAAGGAGTTCCAGATTGAGGGAAGGGAAAGCGAGATTTTCATCCTGGCGAGAAAGAGATAAATATCAGGATTCTAAAAGAATAATATGGCTGATCTGGATTACAAGAAACTTGGTCTGAAGTGCGGTATTGAGATTCACCAACAGCTTGAGACGCACAAGCTTTTCTGCGACTGTGATTCCTCGATGCAAGAAAAATCAGATGCAGAGGTTATTAGGAGGCTGAGGGCTGTTGCCGGAGAACTCGGAGAGGTTGATGCTGCTGCGCTCCATGAGGTTCTGCGTGGTAGGGAATTCCACTATAAAGTCTATCCAAGCGAATCCTGCTTGGTCGAGACGGATTCCGAACCACCCCATGACCTGAACAGGGAAGCCCTAGACGCGTCCCTGACGATTGCAACGATGCTTAACTGTGAGATACCGGATGAGATACATTTCATGAGGAAGCAGGTTATAGATGGTTCCAACACTACGGGATTCCAGAGAACCACTGTTCTGGGATTGAACGGGTGGCTGAAGACCTCACTCGGGAAGGTCGGAATAACAAATATCTGCCTGGAAGAGGATGCAGCACAGATACTTGGTAATGAATACAGTGGTGTGGTGTACGGCCTGAACAGGCTTTGCGTCCCGTTAGTTGAGATAGGAACAGCACCTGACATAAAAACCCCTGGGCATGCAAAGGAAGTTGCTGCAAAGATAGGAATGATTCTAAGGTCAACTGGCAAAGTCAAACGGGGGATAGGCACCATACGTCAGGACATAAACATCTCGATTGCAGAGGGCACGAGAATTGAGATAAAGGGTGCGCAGGAGTTGAAACTGATACCCAAGCTTGTCGAGAACGAAGTCCTGAGACAGGCCAGTCTTATCGACATAAAGAACAGAATGATAGCGAGCGGGTTCAAACCGATAAAAAGCGTAAGGATAGAGAAGGTTACTCACATATTCAGCGAATCTAAACATCCCGTAACCAAGGGCAAAAAAACCTATGCAATAAAGATTCCGGGTTTTGTAGGATTCCTGAAGCAGAAGCTCACCCCGACAAGAACCCTCGGGAACGAGATAGCCAACTACGTTAAGGTAAGGATAGGGGCAAAAGGATTCATTCATTCTGACGAGGACATTTCCGAGTACGGCCTCAATCCCCATTTCAAGAAACTCGAGAAGCACATGAAAGCCAAGAAGGGAGACACCCTCCTTATAGTTTCAGGTGATGAGGAGCACTGTGAGAAGACCCTCAAGGCGATAATAGAGAGAATCAACACGCTCCTTGACGGGGTTCCCGAGGAGACGAGAAGGGCCCTGGAGAACGGGGACAGCGAGTACATGAGACCCCTGCCAGGGTCCGCGAGGCTCTACCCGGAAACCGATATACTTCCAATATTTATCGACAGCAGAAAACTCAGGGATGTCAAAAAGAACCTTCCCGAACTCCTCGAGGACAGGATAATGAGATTCGTTCTGAGATATAAAATAAACCAGGAGCTCGCGAATCAGGTTGTCTACTCAGGCAAGGGGGATCTATTTGAATATGGAGCGAAAATGAAAATCGAACCAAAGTTCCTTGCATGGATTCTTACCTCTGCCTTGGCGCAGGTGAAAACCAAGGAGAATGCTCCTGTAGAAAATCTCACCGACCCAAACCTGAGGGACATTCTCAAAATCCTGAAGACCAAGAAGATGACAAAGGAATCGGTTCTGGAGTTTCTGAAGGAGCTTTCCTTCCACCCAGAGGAGAAGCCAGAGAATCTCATAAAAGCCGAGGCCCTGTCAGAAAAAGAACTGAAGGAAATAATAAGAAAAGCGATAAAAGCGAACCCGAACGTTCTCAAGAGACCCAGACCAGAGAAAATCCTGATGGGAATAGTGATGGCAGAAGTGAGAGGGAGAATCCCAGGAAGCGTCGTTTCTGAGGTTTTGGCAAGGGAACTGAAAAAGAGCTAGTTTTTTTCTGAACATTTATTAACCCTAAAACCAAGAAATAATCAATTAAAAATGGAGGTGGATTTGTGGCTAACATTCCAGGACATGCTACTTTCGGTCAGAGGCTGGTGGCTATAATAGTAGATCATATAATTCTCTGGATAATCTCGGTAATAATAGCAATCCCAATTGGCATTCAGACGTTAATATTTACGACCGCAGGAATGCAGAACCCTTGGGTTTATGCCCAGACCATGGCGTTGTACGGAACTTTGTCCTTCATCATATGGTTAATATACTTCACCTATTTCGAGGGAAAGAACGGACAGACGCCCGGAAAGATGGCCATGGGTATAAAGGTTGTCAGAGAAAGTGGAAACATGACATATGGAGCAGCATTCATCAGGAGCATACTCAGAATAATAGACTGGTTACCTTTCGTTTACATACTGGGTTTCATAGTGGCACTGGCATCTAAAAACAACCAGAGAATAGGTGACCTCGCAGCAAGAACATTTGTTGTGAAGGCTTGATTTATCCCTTCACATTTTTCTTATTTTTATAGAAAAAAGAATAGCCCCGGCAGGATATAGATGAATGGGTTTTTCATCATATGCACACGAGAAATTGCCGGAGAGCATAAACAAAGAGAGGAGGTCAATCAATCAAAATAGTACTTAAAAATAATCGATTCAATATCATAAAATGCTCGAACTTGTTTACAATTTTCTGGACCAAAACATACTGGCATTCATGTCAATACACCTCGCTCTTCTAATAACACTTCTCGCGCTCAATTCCAAAATAATCGCAAAACAGTTCTCAAAGATAGACAGAAAGATATGGATTATATTGCTGGTGATATTCCTGTTCGGATTCCTTTTGAGGAACGCCGAATACTGGCATGGAACACATTCAGATGCTTACGCCCCCTTAGAAACTGCAAAGTTTCTAGTTATTGATGGGAAACACGTGAAGGCCTGTACTGCAGGAAGAGCAGGCTACTGCTCGTCATACGAGCAAGTTCTACAACCAGTAGGATTCCCTTTCATAATATCCCTTTTCTACATAATATTCGGAATAAACACCTTGCCGGTACTCATATTCTCAGCTGTTCTGAGTTCCCTCTCGATAATTATCATATTCCTGATATGCTATCTTCTGTTCAAGAAAGGTGAAATTGGATTGTATGCCGCTCTTGTTTACGCTTTGATACCCCTTGACATATTTTTTTCAGGAACAGGATTCACAAGAGTAATTTCACTATTCTTCATTGGTTTCACTGTTCTGGTCTACTTGATTGCTCTCAGAAAAAATAATCTAAGTTTATGGATACTCTTCAGTCTTTTTTTGTCTTTCTCCATATACATAAGACAGGAAAATTACATTCTGATCCCCTTATTTTTCCTAGGCCTGTTTTTGTTCAAATACAACATAAAAAACAAAGACAACATCAAAAAACTTCTGATATCTGCAGTTATATTTGTGATATTCCAACTACATGTATTTTACTGGACAAATTTCGTAATGGTGTATGCATTTGCCCACCCTCTAGGTTTACCGCTGTTTTCCTTAACCTGTCTTGAGAAAATAACTCCATACTTCTTAGGTTTTCTTTTGGGACTTTCTGGTTATTTTATACCCAATTATTACAGTTTAGCAGCTACTGTACTCTTTATAATAGGAATAGCATCCATACCGATATCTTTCCTCATCAAAAAAAACCATGCTATCAAATCTTCTTTTATTTTTTTATGGTTTATTCTGTTTTTTCTGATTTACGGGACCTATTGCATGATTTTTATCGAAGGATTTGCACATGGGTCTGTAAGATATATGCTACAGTTCCATGTACCATATTCGATATTGGCAGGTTATGCTTTTTATATTATAAGAAGAATGGTAAAGAGAATAAACAAATACACAAGCTTAGCTTTGATTCCAATTTTCATACTCCTTTTATTGCTTCCCGTCCAACTCCCATCAACTTTGTTCAAGGATGCTAGAACAGATTATGACAGCGAATACTTCTCAGCCATAAGAAAGACACCTCCAAATTCCACCATTATAACACAGATGTTCATGCTGGTGTCATCAGATGTGGTTGGAGGGGATAGAAAGTACATAGATCCTGATGTAATTGTTTTGCACGGAACACTTGAGCATACAATTCGAATGTTGCATGAAAGCGAAGAGGTTTATTATATAGAGCTACAATATTGTAAAGATTGGCCAGATCATCTGGGATGCAAGTTTATAAGAGAAAACCTGGATTTGGAATTTGCCTTCAGTGAAGATTCATTGAATGTTCACAAGGTTTTGATGAAACCCGACAAAGATTACCTCATCGAATGGGATAACTTTTTATACGAAGTAAGCGTGAGATCAAATAAGATCGTGAACATAAGTGTGGGCGGGGATCTGAACATAATTGCGGGTAAAGATCTCAACGTCTGCGATCTGGCATGTATTAGTTTCTGCGACACACACCCTAGCACCTGCTGGATAGCCTGGCAAGAGATAACCCCACCAGGCTCAACAAAAAACTGCAAGACCATTCTTGAAGAGGAACTGGAAATCCCTGACCTGAGCACTTGCGAGGAGTGCAAATGCATGTGCCCTCCTTCTAAACATTATGTATGCACCATAGGAATAACATAGGCTGAATTTTAATTCAGATGTTATTATTTTTTTAACTTTAACCTGAAAAAAACAAAGTGGTTTTCTTGCTATCAGATTCACCT
>DAOVCJ010000018.1 GCA_030670085.1 Candidatus Aenigmatarchaeota archaeon | reverse complement strand
GTGCAAATGCATGTGCCCTCCTTCTAAACATTATGTATGCACCATAGGAATAACATAGGCTGAATTTTAATTCAGATGTTATTATTTTTTTAACTTTAACCTGAAAAAAACAAAGTGGTTTTCTTGCTATCAGATTCACCTAATTTTCTCTAAAATATGCCCGCTCATATTGATTTATAGCCCCGGCAGGATATTCGAGAGACGGCTTTGTTCAATATACCCAAGCCGTCATACGCTTTTCGAACCTGCGTCTCCAGGTCCAGAGCCTGGTATCCTTAGCCTCCATTTTAGAATTTATCTTCAATGAATTGGCCACTAGACAACGGGGCTATCTTTGGATATTTGTTTTTTTGTATTTAAGAAAGTGATGCCAAAAATTAAAGGATAATAAGGCGAGAATATGAAGATTCTGCTGTTACACTCGGATTTCATTGAATGGGAACCCAAGAAGAAGGCAATAAAACAGGCAGAGAAGGTCGAAAAGAAGGTGAGCAGCATAGACGAAGTTTTGGTTGTTTTCTCTGCTGTTGAAAAGACCGATGAGGGAAAGGAAAGGGTTATAATAAACAAGACCTCGAAGGAGATAGCCAAGGTAGCGAATGAAGTGAAAGCCAAGAATGTTGTGGTTTATCCCTACGTTCACCTCTCAACCAACCCCTCATCACCATCAGCTGCCCTGAAGGTCCTCAAGGGAATAGAGAAAGATCTCAAGGAGATGAAGTTCGATGTTTACCGAGCGCCATTTGGATACTACAAGAGGTTCAAGATATCCGTGAAGGGTCATCCACTCTCCGAACTCTCAAGGGAAATACTACCAGAGGGCGAGGTAAGGGGAGAGAAGGAGGAGGTTTCAGAAGCCCTGAAAAAGGAGGGAACCCTGAAATCCAAATGGATTATTGTTGAGCCATCCGGAAGGGAGCATAAGATATCAATGAAATCAGGGAAGATACTGGGATATAATTTCTCCAAAAACTCCAAACTCGACAAGCTTGTGAGATATGAGATGGTCAAATCCAGATTGGTTAAGGAGGAACCTCCCCATATAAAGTTCATGAGGAAACTGGAGCTTGTTGATTACGAACCAGGGAGCGATCCCGGGAACTTCAGGTTCTTCCCCAAGGGAAAGCTTGTCAAATCCCTGATAGAGGAATGGGTGAACAACAATATTTCTGAATATGGGGCAATGGAGGTGGAGACCCCTATAATGTACGATTTCGAGCACCCCTGTATGAAGAATTACCTACACAGGTTCCCGGCCAGGCAGTATATAATAGAGACTCCTGAGAAGAGGGTTTTCCTTCGCTTTTCGGCATGCTTTGGGCAGTTCCTGATGTTAAGGGATTCAAGCATATCCTACAGGAACCTTCCACTCAGGCTGTATGAGATGACTCGCTATTCGTTCAGGGTGGAACAGCACGGGGAGCTCGCGGGCCTGAGGAGACTAAGAAGCTTCACCATGCCTGATTGCCACGCATTCTGCAGGGATGTGGAACAGGCAAAGGATGAGATGCTTGTCAGGTTCGGTGTTGCCAACCAGATTCTGAAGGGACTTGATTTTAACTCGAAAGACATAGAGTTCTCAATAAGGGTTGTGAAGGATTTCTATGATGAAAACAAGAGCTATTTGAAGAAACTGGTGAAACTCTGGGGCAGGCCGGTGATGATTGAGATATGGGACAAGAAATTCTTCTACTTCATACTAAAGCTTGAATGGAACTTTGTGGATGCCTTGGAGAAGGCCTCATGCCTATCAACGGATCAGGTAGATGTTGAGAATGCAGAGAGGTATGGGATAAGATTCACTGACAAGGACAACAAAAAGAAACACCCGGTAATACTTCACATGTCACCCTCGGGTTCGATAGAGAGGGTGATTTATGCGCTCCTTGAAAAGGCATACATGGAGAACAAGGCAGGAAAGAACCCCGTCCTTCCGTTATGGCTCTCCCCAACCCAGGCAAGGATATGCCCTGTTTCAGACAAATTCCTGCCGATGGCCAATAAGATCGCTGATGAGATAGGGAAAGAAAGCATAAGGGTTGACGTTGACGACAGGGTCGAGTCGGTCGGGAAGAAAATCCGAGACGCCGAAGTAGAATGGATCCCGTACATAATTGTGATAGGGAACAAGGAGAAGAGATCAGGAAAACTCGCGGTCAGGTTCAGGGAATCCGGCAAGGTTAAGCCAATGTCCGTGAAGCAGATAATAAAGCATATTGTAGACAAGACCGAGGGTTTCCCATACAAGCCCCTACCCCTTGCAAGGGAAATGACCAAGAGGCCTGTTTTTGTCGGGTAATGTCTAAAAGAACAATAAACCAATATCCGCAACACCGAAAAGGTACAGCAATGCAATTAGTATTGGTTGGTGGATCAGGTAAATCAGTAGCGAACGTCTCCCCAAAAAGCAGAACAATCTCATCAATGGAGAGCCAGAAAGATCTCGGAGTCTGAATCTTCGCTTGTAGTTTTTATACAAAGAGTTCCCGAGAAATATTCCTATCAGACTTACACCGAACCATGGAAAGAGTGGGAAGTAATCGAGGGTATAGAAATTCTGTGGCATGAAACCCAGCCAGAACAGCCATCCAAACTCAAAGATAAAGTTTCCCAGATACAAACCAATGGATATGAAGATTATACCAAGCAGAAGGTTCCGGTAGCGGTGTTTTATGAAGGGATATGCCAGGATTATGGATATTCCGATTAGATGAAGGATCCCGAATACAATGAAACCCCAGCTCAGAAAAACCCAGGTAATTACAGTGATTATCAGTCCCCAGGCGAATATCTTTAAACCCCTATTGAGATATTTCCTTCCGAGCTTTCCTGTCTTTTTCTGTATGGCTCTTGAATAGCTCAGGGTTAATGATATGCCTACCAGGAGGATAAAAACAGTGGCTGTGGCGCGGGCGAATGCCCACCAGAAACCAGAGTAGACATTGACTGCATAACTGCCGAAATAACTCAGGTCAAAAAGAAAATGAAAAACAATCATCATGATTATTGCAATACCTCGGAGGAAATCTATCTCCCAGAACCGCTTTTCCAGATTCTTATCCATTTTGATATCTTTGGAATAAGGGAATATAAAATCTGATGGGAGGAGTACCCCACAGCCAGCTAAAAAATTATTTTTTAAATTTTTTATAAATTACAATTATTAGAATTAGGACAATTATTCCATAAATAATAATTATAAGATTGGTATAATCCATTGGTGGTTCTGAGATACCTTGTTGATAAACTATCAAATCTTTGTTTAATGTGTTTAATGGACCAGAATATTGTACATTCATAACAAAGGGGTCAGATTTAAATAAATCCTCTAATTCAGGACTAACTTCCCTAAGTTCGTCTCTTGTAAGTTCTATACTATATTCACCAAATCCTACTCTGGGGTAGAGTTTCGCATCTCTAATAACAGTTTGATTTACTATACCCTTTGCAATCAGAAATACATTAACCCTTGAACTAGACCAACCAGCATCAGAGGTAGCGGTTATTTCAAGAGGGTAATATAGATAATCGCTTTTGAATCTGTAGATAAGGGGATTTATTGTCTGTGAGGATTCGTTTGTTTCAATCACGTCAAAAACGAAGTGATCAATATTTCTATTCAAATAATTAGATACCGTGGTTTTGAAATTGGAAGAAAGTTCGGTATATTCAAAACCCCGATTCGTTGAGAAATCCTTTATCCAATTTATGAAATAATCTAAATCGTTTACTTTTACAATGGTAACATCATGAGCACCGATTTTCTTATGGAAGGTTATTTCAACACCAGGGACTTCGACTCCCCTTGTTAATGCTTTTTCTCTATATTCTTTTGTTTTCCTATTCATAATTTCTACAAGTTTTGTAAATGATTCAGAACTTCCTTCTTCAACTTTTGTTGGATTTGAAGGCAAAGGAATTAATTCAAGAACTAATGTTGAATCCGAACTTTTCATATCTGTTGATAAAATTATTATTTCTTCATTTCCATTCCAAGCAACAATCGCGTTCTGACCAGCTTCTTCTAATTTAACATCTCTTGGACCAATTATCATAGATCCCCTATTGGCAGAAACCAATGAAGGAATCAATAAAAGTGAAAAAATTGCTATGATGATAAAAAATTCTTTTCGCATAATAATTATTAAATTTAGATTATTTAAAAACTATCAAAAACTTTCGATTTTAACCAAACAATATTCGAGCCGAGAGATTCAACTCAAAAATACAAAAACGCTATTTATAGAATCCAAGCCAAATAATTATAAATGAGTACGATGATTCAGACAATAATCTTCACGGACCTGGATGGTACGCTTCTGGATGAGACCTACTCGTACAGGAGAGCGCTGCCCGCGCTGGAGCTGGTGAGGAAGAAAAGAATCCCGATAGTTTTCTGCACAAGCAAGACCCTTCCTGAAGCCGAATACTACAGATACAGGTTGGACAACAATGACCCCCTAATCGTAGAGAGTGGTGGAGCGATTTACATCCCTGAGAATTATTTTAACTTTAAGTTCAGTTTTGACAGGAAAACCAGCAAATATTTTATAATCGAGTTAGGAACCCCCTACCAAAAGCTGAGAAAGGTTCTGAAAAACTTGAAAAGGAAAGATATTATTGTCAAGGGATTCGGAGACATGAGTGACTATGAACTTTCGAGGAATTCTGGACTGTCCTTCAGCAAGGTCCATCTTGCAAAGCAAAGGGGTTACAGCGAACCGTTCAACATAGTAAAGGGGAATGAAGACAAGGTAAGGAAGCTGATAGAAGGCAATGGATTTAACTTCGTTAAGGGTGGAAGGTATTACCATATAATGGGAAACAACGACAAGGGAAAGGCCGTGATGATTCTGAATCGTTTATTTAAGAAAAAATTCAAAAAGATAAAGAGCATGGGTTTTGGGAATTCGGAGAATGACCTACCAATGCTGGAAGCTGTTGATGAGGGATACATGGTCAACGGACCGAAGGATTGGAACAGAACCGTTATGAGGTTGCTTAAATGAACGTAGAAGAAGCAGAGAAGCTCTACGCAAACTCCATAGGAATATTGAAGGAAATCCAGCTGAAGAACGGCGGATGCTTGGCTACACCAAAGGGGGAAAGATATCCCTATATCTACCCCAGGGATCACTCCTTATCTACCCTTGCCTTTCTTTCTGTGGGTGTGAATGAAACTGCAAAAAAAGCGATGAAATTCATCTTTAAAGAGCAGCTTAGAAGCGGTGCGTTCCCGCAAAGATACGATATGAA
Source organism: Candidatus Aenigmatarchaeota archaeon (assembly GCA_030670085.1). Classification (GTDB taxonomy): domain Archaea; phylum Aenigmatarchaeota; class Aenigmatarchaeia; order QMZP01; family QMZP01. The sequence continues at coordinate 9,590 of DAOVCJ010000018.1, read as the reverse complement.
AGGAAGGGACGCCTCATACAAACCAATACAGATTGACGGAACCGGGCTCATCCTCTACACACTCACGAGGTATGTAAACCAGACCAAGGACTACGGTTTTGCAAGAAAGAACTGGGGCAGGGTCAAGAAATCCGTGAACTACATAATAGATAGCATATACACCGAGAAGAACCTGGTTTTCACTCCCAACTCCATCCACGAATTCCCACCCACTGAAGAAGGACTCGAGATATGGGCAAACTGCGCATGCTGCGCTGCCCTGAGAGAATTGTCAAAGCTTGCTGAAAAACTCGAATTTGGGCACAAAAGATGGGAGGAGCATTCGAAGAGTATAAGGGAAAGCGTGTTGAAATATATGTGGAACTCCAGGGTCAAATCCTTTATCAAGAATATAAGGATCAGGGAATCAAGCTCTGTCAAAATCGATCCGGATATTGCTCAATACGCAGTCGCGTACTTCGGCCTCCTCCCGGATAAGGACAAGAGAGTGATATCAACAGTGAAGCGAATCGAGAAATACCTCTGGAACGATGATCTGGGAGGAATATGCAGATATCCCAAAAGAGAGGGAAGACATAACGGAGGTTACGGTCCCTGGCCCCAGTATACACTCATGATATGCAGACACTACATAAATTTAGGTGACAGAAAAAAAGCTGACAAATATCTGAACTGGGTTCTGAACGTTGCATACAATTATTGGCTTCCCGAGCACATCTCAACTAGAAGTGAATTCGAGGAATACGTTAAGGATTTCAAGGAGGCAGATATCCTAAGGAAGGACAGGATGATAATGATAAAGAACGCAAGAAGTCATCCCATGTTCAAGAAGGGAATAGCCTACATAACACCTATACTTTCCTGGCCCCATGCAGAGTTTATAATCACTTGGAACCTTTACAAGAAAAGGTTTCTGAAATCTAACGTTCCAGAATGAAGTATTTCTTCCTTTCTTCCTCTTCAGGAATCTCTGCTAGGACTATGCTGTATTTCTTCCCAACACCAAACACATTCTTTTCCTCAAAAATCTCCAGGGCCTTTCTGAGCTTGTAATTCTTCTCCGCATATATCTCAAAAAGGATGTCACCCTTCTTTACCTTGTCAGCGAGCTTTCTGTGCAAAAGGATCCCCGCCCCCTTATCCTTCGGGGCACCCACCACCCTGGCCATTCTTGTGATAAAGTGATTGTTTATCCACAACACCCTTCCGGATTTGTTTGATTTTATCTTCACAACCTTGTCAGCAACGGGTATGTCCTCGGGCTTTATCTTGGGATTTCCTCCCTGTGCAGCTATTATATCCCGGAGCTTCCTGTCGGCCTTGCCGGATTTTAGGATATGGGATATCTTATCCTTAGGGTTCTTAATCTTCTTGAAATCAAAGAGGACAGAAGAAAGGCAGCTAACCTTGTCTATGAGGTCTTTCGGTCCTTTACCATTCTCAATTGTGTTCAGAACCTCCCTCGCCTCTAGGGCAGGACCAATACCGTATCCTATGGGCTGGTCTGCAAAGGTTGAAATGCAGTTAACATTTATCTTGAGTTTCTTCCCCAGTTCTATAAACTCAATTGCCAAATCCTCGGCCTCTTGTGGAGTCTTTATCTTTACACCCCTTCCCGTGGGGATATCAATAACAACATACTTCGCATTCACTGCCTTCTTTTTTGACATGACAGAAGGGAGAAGAAGTGGATCTATCGATAGGGGATACTCGATCTGTATTAACATATCATCAGCCGGCGCGAGTTCAACAGCACCTCCCCATACCAGGCAACCGTTCGTTTTTCTGACAACCCTCTTTATCTCTTCCAATGTCAGGTCTACCGGGCAAAGGCACTCCATTCTGTCAGCTGTTCCAGCAGGAGCTGTTATCGCTCTGGAAGAGGTTTTGGGTATTGTTAGTCCGGCTGCTGCAATCACGGGTACAAGGATCATTGATGTCTTATCACCAGGAATTCCACCTATGCTGTGCTTGTCAAATATCTCCTTGGTCTTGAACTTCAGATTCTTTCCTGTTTCAGCCATTGCACGGGAAAGAGCAGCAACCTCATTCATTGCCATTCCATGTATGTACAAACCAGTCACAAAAGCCGTTATCTCGATATCAGACAGCCTCTGTCCAACCACATCGATAACAATCTTCTCTATTTCCTTTGACTTAAGAACGTTTCCTGACAACTTATTTTTTATGAAAATAAGGGACTCAGGGGGTTCTGAGGGTTTGACTTTTATCTTCTCTCCCATCTTAACCCCGAGCTTCTCATGAACAGTCTCTGAAAGACCTATCTCTCCTTCCAGGACGAAAACCTCAGCGACGTTGACAATTGCTATTAATTTTTTGTTGTTTACCATCAGTTCTACTCTGTCCAGAGGTCTCACATCGAGCTCATCAGCATCTTCCCTGTTAAGGATAACTATCGGTTTCAAGGCTTCAATCTCCAGCGGTCTTGCCTTCAGAAACATCAGAACACCTTTCTTAATATATTGTGTTATCCAATTATTAAATATGATCAAGAAGGTCAGGAAGTCTAGGGTCAGCAAGGAAGAGATATTAGCAGATTTCGTTTTTTTCTTCATCCCAGCCTTTCTCTCATTCCTCGCGATATTCTTTTTCGACATACACCAGAGCTTTTACCAGGTACCCTACTACCCATTCACCTTCATCCTGAATGACTACTGGATATATATTGGGGGAGCTCTACTCGGCGGCCTCATAGGTTTCTTCCTGATAAAGCTGTTTCTCTTCGGTGTCAAGGAAGAGGAAAGAGTCTAAACCAAATACAAGCAACTTTTTGTTATTCTCTGATAAAAAATACTTTTACGGAAACCCAAAGCAAGCGAAACATTTATAAACCCATACGTTATATTTTTCATATAAATCAACAATATGCAACGCATGAAAAGGAAAACATCGATGGCATTAACTGTTTTTAACCAAGCCATCCTTCGAAAGTGAGGTGGTTAAATGGCAAGACGAGCTAAGAGAGCTTCAAAGAAATACTACAAAATGAGAAAGGGAACCAAGGAAATAGCTACCTTTACTGGCCGACAACCACGACAGGCAGCCCTTAAGGCGGCAACAAGAGGCCACACTGACATAAGACTCAGGGAAAGAGGAAGAAGAAACAGAGACGGAACCTACACAATACACGTTTTCAGGGGAACAAGAAAGAAGGTTTCGGTTCCAGAGTCAAGCAGAGTGAGCTGGTTGCCATCAACAGTCTGGAAGCCAGTAGTTAAGAAGGTAGGAATTGAAAGAGTCGCAAGACTCAAGTAAATTTTTGGGGGATTTGTTTTCCCCTACTTATTTTTATTTTTGAGCATCATTCTAGACAAACAATCCGATCAGGCCCCCGTAGAACAGGGTAACAATCAGGGTTATCACAAAGACAGGTGCGAACCTAACCCCCTCCTTTACCCAGACCTCGCCTCCCTTCTCCTGGAGGTCCTTTATCTCCTTCTCTGCCAGGCCCCTCCATCTCTGCGAAACCAGTACGTCTCCCTCCCTCAGCTTGCTCACAGGAATCTTCCTCTTGAACAGGTTCTTCTCAATGAACCTCCCATAATGTAGGAAGAAAACAAGGGCTATGAAAAGGGGAGGAAGGATAAGGATGTAGTTCAGAACATGCAGAGGAACGAGGTAAAAATAATGGAAGTACAGGAACATCCCCAGACAAAGGAAGGAAAAGACAATGATTACCGCAGCTATTCCCCTCAGGTCCCCCTTCAATTCACTGAAGAATTTTCTGGAAGCGTCCTGGGATTTTATCCCCAGCGCAATTGAGTAGACAAGTAGGTAGAAGAACGCAATGAAAAAGAAATTGAAGAAGAGTGCGACAGGGAAGGGAAAGAACGAAGCGAATCCAAACCCAGCAGGATCCGGGAACAGGAACCCCAACGCTCCCAGAAGCCAAGCGTCTCCGTCACCCCACTGCTTTGTGAAATATAGAGCGAGTCCGAATCCCAGGAAGACCAATCCAACGATCACGGAGTTCAGAATGGGAGTGAAATCTCCAATAGTGAAACTGTAAACACTCCTGACAAGCAGAGCCAGAACTATCATTGAATAAGGAAGCCAGTCAGGGAACTCAGTTGTCTTCAGGTCCAAGTACCCTGCCATCGCGAAACCAACAACACCTATCGCGAGAAGTATCCACTCGAACATATTATATAGTATAGGTTACACTGGTAATAAATTAATTGCAATTATATAATCAGAAATAGAATCATTTACATAACAGGTTCCTATATTTAAACAAAACTTTATTAAGAAGAAAACAAAAAAATATAATGAATGAAAATTACGTACGTAATGCTGGTATTGTTTGCATTTTTTGTCTTTTTTGGTTCAGCTGGTTCTGCCTACGCTGCTGTTCTTGATGTATCTGTCGGAACGGACAGTGTTATTTATAAGCCCGGGGATAATGTGATTGTTTCCGGCGTGCTAAGGAACGCTGCAACAAGGCAACCGATTCAGGGTGCGACTGCAGTCATAGCAGTTAGGAAGGGCGGCTCAACAGTCACTTCGCAGTCAAAATCATCCGATATCGATGGGAAATACGAATCAGATCCCTTCATTGTTTCATCAGCAGGAACCTATTCTGTTTCTGTCACTGCAACCCACCCAAGCCACACCAGCAACAGCGTTGTAGGTTCATTCACTGTGGAAAGTGAGAAGAGGTACACACTCACAACGGATAGGTATACCTACTCTGTTAACGACACCGTGACCACAATCCTGTTAGTGGAGAGTGTTACTGCAACAGGAACAACGCCAGCATCTAGCGTGACTGTTCCGGTTAAGTTCAAACTCATCAACGGGACCGTTGTGAAGAAGCAGACCGTGACAACGAACTCGAATGGTTTGGCAACGGTTAGTTACCAGGTTCAGGATTACGGGGATTACCTCATTGTTGCTGGGAACGGCCTCGCAATGACAGCGTTTGAGGTCCCCTCTTTCGATATAAGGGTCAGCATAAGGGGAGATGATGGAAAAAAGAAATACCTCTTCGGCAGCGGTGATTCCCTGTATGCAAGGGTAACCGCCACCACTATAGGCTCAACGGGTTCTTCGTGGCCGGTGAAGAATGCGAATATTGAAGCCTACATAAAGGGTTCTGATGGCAATACAATTTACACCTTTAAAAACTCCACTGAAAACCCCGACGGGGTTTACAGCACAGAGACCAAATCCCTGGGCAGCTTCGCAAACGGGAAATACTATCTTGAGGTCGAGGTCACCAAAGGCAGTTCAACCATGAAGGAGAAGGTATGGTTCGAGATAAGGAGCCTGAGGGTGGATCTTGTCCCCATGGGAGAGATGGAGCATATAATGAGTTTCCTTAAGGGACAGGATGTGAGGCTTGGATTGTTTATAATTAACATGCAAACCGGGGACCAGTTGGCAGGAGATGAGATATACGGAGCAGATGTTGTGGGCTGCAGGGACGAGAAGGGTAAAGATTGCTTAACGAAATTGACAGGGAACCTGAACCAGACAGAAGCAGGGTTCATGGAGTTTTCCAAGATACTGAGGTTTACGGCCCCGAATGAGATAGGTGAATTCTTCATTTCAGTTGAGGTCGACACGTCAGCTGGTCTGGGAAGGGGCGAAACTTCTATATTTGTGCAGAATGTAATTGCCTATACAGAGACCAAGGACCAGTTCGGAATGTGGAGATGGAGATACGGAGCAGGGGAGAACGTAAGTCTGGATGTCAAGGCCTTCACAGGGAATTACACCCCCGCAAGCGTGACAAGGGTTGAGATACTGGAGATAAGGAACGAGAGCTGGGGTGACATAACAAGTCAGGTTATTCCAAACACATCTAACAGGGTAGCGAATGGAAATCAAATCTCTTTTTCAGCTCCACAGGGCTCAGGCTGGTACAACGTAAAACTCAAAGTGAACACAACCTCGGGAGAGGGTTATGTAGGAGCAGGATTCAATGTAAGGCTTTACGACATATGGGTTGACCTGATGGATGGTCCCTATGCAAACAATTCCTGGAAATGGAGGTTTGGGGGCCAGAATGATGTCTACTTCCATATTAATGTTTACAATCTTGGCGGTTACGAAGAGGATAACATGATAGACTCTTCGAATTACAGACTTTCCTTTGTCAAATTAAGGAATGAGATGACCCACAGGGAGTATGCGAATCTCAATGTTACGAAATACCAGGAGATATCTGATGATGACTGGGGTAGGCCTGTTTTCAGGCTCAGCCTCGCCAATCTGGGACTTGAGTCTGGTTTCTACATGGCTGAGTTCGAACTCACGGACTTGGGCGGGAACAAGGACAGTGGAGAGGCGTGGTTTAAGATCAGCAACCTGGATATTTGGATAAGCACGCAAACAGAAACAGGGGAATCCAAGTGGAGGTTTGAACCAACCAGCAATATCACTTTCAGTGCAACAGCGAAGTACTTCAACGGGACCGACGTTCCTGACGGTTCCAACATTTCCATAGAGGGTGTGATGTATGCACAGAAGGGACCGCCGATGCCTATCCCGAGCGATGTGTACAACAAATCCGGAACGGTTCAGACATCCAGTGGGAACGCGAAGACCTGGATAAAGGCAAACCCCGGGAAGAGCCTTGCCCAGGGACACTACATGACGCTCATAAAGGTAGTGATCCCGGACGGCACCCAAGAAATCCAGGAGGCATGGTTCGAGGTATCGGTCGTAGATGTTTATGGTTGGTCAGAACCATGGATTGTTTCCCAGTCGCAGAACGTCACCATGAAGATTACTGCAAAGAAAATGGATGGCTCTCCAGTGAACGCGACACTTACACTGGTAGAGCTGAGAGACACCATGACCTGGACAGAGGTGGACAGGTCCTTGTATGATTACGGATTGTCCAAGAATGCGACCGGAGCCCAGGCAACAACCAATTTCAACTTCAGCGTAGCCAATCTGCCTACAGGGCAGTATGAGGCAGTGATAAGGGTTAATGCATATGATTTGGGAGCAACACACGATGCATATGTTTGGTTTTCTGTCCAGAACTACCAGATTTCTGGAGAGCTTGCAGACCCATCAAAGAGGGTTTATGCCCCTGAAGAGAATGTGGAGATGTGGATCACTGTCAGGGATCCGAATGGTGCGGGTTTAAGCAACGAAAACGTCACAATCTACCAGTTTGCCAACACAGAATCCTGGCCATGGTCCTTCACATCAGCAACAATGATCGGGCAACCCTCACCCACAGATTCTAACGGGAGGACGAAGGTGACATTCAAGGCCCCGAAGGATGCGGGCATGTACAGGCCGATGGCAAACATCAGCGGGGAACTACAGAAAGATCCATGGCAACTGCCGGATTTCGGGGTGAGGAGCGCTGCAGTTAACGTGAAATTAATGGACGAATCGGGTAACGAAAGAGATGACTTTGCTGCCGAAGCAAAGGTTCAGGTGGAGATAAACATCTCAAACCCCACTGGAGGAGAGATAAGCGTATCACAAATAAGATTGAAACACAAGAAACTTGACACAAACCAGGAGACCGACCTCCAGACAATAACAACCGGAATCGATGAAAACAATTACGTGAACTTTACAGCCCCTGATTCCCAGGGAGAATATGTCCTGTTTGTGAGCGTAACAGACAGCACAACAGGAAACATCATAATAGCCAAGAGATGGTTCAGGGTCAGGACTTTCGACCTGAAAATATGGACAGAAAAGTGGGCCCATGATTCTGGTCAAAATGTAACAATTAACATAGATGCCAGAAACCCGGATGGTTCCCAGGCAAACATAACGGTAAGGCTGCAGGACCTTAATGATATGTGGACATGGGCAACCCCCTCCGGCTACAATGTTGTTGCGAATCCAACGAACATAAGCGGTGCGGGGGAGTATAATGTCAGTACACAGAACCTCAGCCTTGGTGAATATGATGTAGTGCTGTGCATATACAGCCAGGGAGGGCCCCCCGGATCACAGTGCGAATACGGACAAAGGTTTTACATGGGGTTCTCCATACAATCATTCGATGTTCATGCATACATAGATAAGGGCTCCTTCACAACTCAGGATACCATAGAGCTGTTCCTGGAGGTCAAACTGAGTAACGGAACCTTTGTCAACTCCGATTCTTATACCGCGAATTTCATAGATCTGAGGGACCTTAGAACCTGGTCAAATGTTTCATCCAATCTCACCTCTTCAATTTCGATAGAAAACCAGACATCACCGAAAAGAAAGAAGATAAACTTCACAGCAAACCTGGTACCCGGGGAGTACATGGCAAGCTTCAACGTCACATATCAGGGAGAGAGCAGAATACGGGAGATCTGGTTCAAGATGAGTGATTATGAAATGACACTGGATAGTATTCCATCATGTACACAAGACTGCAAATTCTTTGCAAATGAGGTCATAACCTTCAACGTGAGCCTGAGCCCAACCCCATCAGAAAACATAAGCGGGAAACTCATCCTTATGGATGATTACAGGTGGATAAAGATTAGTGAGGAGTCGATAACGATAGGGACTAATGGGTTTGTATTACATAACCTGACTATAAGCGATTCAGGCAGATACACATTAAGGGCCGAGGTCGGGACAGCTGAGAGATTCTTCTGGTTCGAGGTCGGGGCGTATGACATAGAGATAAAGTATTGGCTAAGCGAGCATGACATTCCTCCTGATGGAGAGATACGGGTATATTTCGACATAAAACACCCGAACGGAACCGATTACACCGGCAACGTGAGCGTCGTAGTCAAGGAGATAATGAATGCATGGGACTGGACCCCAACAGTGGTTCAGAACCTGAACGAGACAAATATTTCTGCCCAGGCAAGCCAGGATGAGATCTTCAACTTCACCCCTTACCTGGGTTCTGGAGAGTACGAAGCAATACTGAGGTTTAAGGCGAAGGGCAAGAACACAATCGAGCACTACCATTTCAATGTAAGGACAAAGGAGTTCTGGACATGGCCAGAGGGAGGACCCTTCATGCCAGGAGAGAACGTTACGATAAAGGCGGTTCTAAGGTATCCGAACGGAACAGCCTGGCAGGGCGTGAACATATCGATAGAGGAGATATACTACCAGAAAGAGGATAAGAGTGTGATGAATGACGTCAACTTCATAACGAAATATGCCGACACGGGTTCCGATGGCATGGTAACATTGAAATTCGTCTCACTTCCGAATGAAACGGGCAAGTTTGATGTAAGGCTGATGGAACGTAAAGACAATGAAACCACCTGGATGGGTTTTGATGTCAACACCTATGAGCTTAGGATAGACAGAACGGATGATAAATGGGTATACCTGCCGGATGAGTATTTCACCAGACATTTGTACGTATTCAAGTCAGGAACCCCGCAGCAGGGTATTGATATAGGTGTAAGGGTCTGGAAGCAGGGCCAGTGGGGTCAGGGAAACAATATAAGCTATTACAGTATAGGCCAGACGGATTCCAGCGGATACGTATACATAAACTTCACTGTTCCCAACGAAACCTCCCATTACGAGGCAGAGATTGTAGCCGGGGATGAGGCAGCAACTTACTGGGAGCATTTCGAAGTCGCGACATTCTTTGTTGATGCCTGGACCAGGGGAGAATC
>DAOVCJ010000005.1 GCA_030670085.1 Candidatus Aenigmatarchaeota archaeon | reverse complement strand
TCCTTTTTAAACCTTCAATTAGAAAAATGTAATTTTTTATATTTTTTCAGTATGAGCCCGATTGATGGTTTTATTAAAAAGCATAAATTCTGGGGTTAATTCAAAATAAGAATCGAAAAGTTTGTACACTCTTCCTTTCTGAGTGTAGATTATCACTTCTTTTAAAGAAGGGATAACAAGTACGTCTCTAGGATAAAAAATCATTTCTCCCGAATCATCCACATGGTAATCATCCTGATACCAGTTCACTACATCTATACCAAAGTCCTTACAAGATTCTTTCATTTTTTTCATGCCAGAACCAGCCACAGGAATGGCCTTCAATTCATTTAGAGGAACACCAAAATCCTTAACCATCTTATCTAAATTGTATGAAATATCATTTCCATCTATATGGCATAGACCAACCTTCCTCCCGTTTGAAAGGGATATGGCATTGCAGGAACGGTAACCAAAAGAAACCAGGGGAAATTCGCTCACTTCAGGATTTCGAGGGTTAGCCTCCAAATACAGCTCGATCTTTGAAAGGTCTTCTAAGGTCTCAGAACGAGCATAATCAATAGGCTTCGTCTTTTCAGATCTCTCCATAATAAAGCGTTGTATCAAAATCCTTTTTAAGCTTTAGATGAGGTGTTTTAAAGATTGCTTTACAGTTTCTCAACCTTTCCGTTCTTGCCCATGGATATCTGCAGCTTTCCGTTCCATTCCTTTGCCCAACCATCGGTTATCTTTATTTTCTCCCCAGCTTCAATCGTGTCTATTTCATCGTTCCATAGTGTTAGTTCCATTTCGCCTGAATCGTCCTTTATGACACAATTGCAGACCCTTCCGAGCTTGCCAAATCTCTCAAATTCCCTGACATCGCCTTTGCTCACAACGTCAACCTCATCAAGGGTTGCATTGCTGTTAGACTTGACTTCTTTTATTTTCATAGATTATATTCGATGCCATGATATTAATATGCCTACCTTTGGCAGATTTACATTTATCCTTTTTAAGCCTTCAGCTTATCATCAACAAGCTCATCGATGATATCGGACATGCTGTTTCCTGTCTTCCTAGAGGCTTCCTTCAGTTTATTCATGGTCATCCTCTTGAGGGTAAAGCTTCGCCTGATTTTTTCCAGAGGAAACTTTCCTGTCCTGTCGTATTCCTCCAGAATCTTCGCATACTTCTCGTTTTCCTTCATTATCCTCCTAATTTCCCGTGACAGCATACCTAACCAGCCTCTCTATTCTGTTAACATCAGTTATGTTCTCCTTCGCTATCTTGGTTATCTCGGATACCATGTTCTCTTTCTTGTTTTCATCTAATTCAATCTTGCATTTATCGAGTACAGTGAGGGCAACTATGAGTGCTGTTCTTTTGTTCCCGTCAGTAAAGGGGTGACCAACGAGTATCGCCCTCCACAGATAAGCTATCTTCCTGTAAACGCTTTTGCCCTTCCCCAAGGTCAGGGCGGTGTCTATTTCAGCATCACTCCTCAGGCTGCCTCCGTATTTCTCGTTTATCATCCTTATCTGTTCCTTGTCCAGGATATATTCCGAATTCATATATATAATTTAGTATAAGTGTATTTAAAGTTTACGGTTTTATATATATTTTTTCGTAATTTTCAGTAGAGAAAATCCTTTTTAAGATTTCTAGAAGAATGTTCTGTGCTTCACCACATTATAGTCCATCCTCAAGGCTCTATTTCAATTTGGGGGGAACTTTGCCTTTTTCCTTGTAGACAGCAACCAGGGCCGGTATAGCAAGTATAATGGCGAACACTATAAGCATCCACCCTACAATAATCCACCCGTAAGCAAAGAAGTACACGGGCAGGAGTATACCCACGCCCAGGCCGAAAAGGAACTTGGCCATGATCCAGAAAATAAAGTTCGAGGTATGCATGGACTTTATTCTTTCAAGTTTTTCTTCACAGTAGTGCATAACACCACCATTTTATTATTACATTTGCCGGCTTATAAAGCACCTGATTAGATAAAATCCTTTCTAAGCCTTAGACGGTCTTGTTTTTTATATAATCGAAATAAGGATATCATATGAAAACAGCATATATCATCGGGGTCATTATCGTTGTGATTGTGATCGCTGCGATAGCTGTGGTTCTTTACCCATTTAAACCCCCCCAGTGCTATGATCCGGATGTAATCGCTGTCTCGTCCTGCACGGATGGTTCCTTTAAGGTGATGTCAGGACTCGCCGGTAGTGGGTTCAAGATAGTAAAGCCCGACGGGACTGAGATAAGCTGTCCTGTGATCGCACAACCAAGCGATGAATGCTTGAATGCGCTGGATATCTGCTCGGATGAGAACCTTTGCCAGTGAATGTATAAACTATCTTCTGCTTTTTACTCTGTGCCTAACCACGAGATATAACACCGTTATATCTATTTATATACAATTTAGACAATAATATTATATTGTATGAAGTCGATTGCATTCGTTCTCACTATCATTTTGTTCTTGGTTTTGGCTCTTCCGGCCATTGCAGAGACGAACGAGACCACTGACCTTTGCGCTGGCATAGCGTGTCCTGATTCAACAAAGGAATGCCATGATGGCTTTGTCGCTTCCTGCCCTAATACATGCGATCCTGCTACTGGTTCCTGCTCATCCTGTGCCCCGGACTGTACGGGACACGATGTGGTTGTTGGCGGCCCCTGCGCCGGTGTTGATTGTGGTATAACAGAGACAGTCTGCCCTGACGGGACAAAGGTAAGCTGTCTAAACCCCTGTGACGAAGAAGTAGGCTGTTATGCATGCGTACCAGATTGTACGGGGCATGAGGCTCCAGTAGAGTGTGCAGAGGGTGAAGTAAAACCGTATATCTGCCCTGATGGTGTGACAGGGGTTCCCTGGTGTGGGTGTGAAAACGGCCAGTGGATTTGCATGATATCTCCGGAAAATCAATGCCCCCCGCCAGTTTGTGGCAATGGAATCTGCGAATTTGGTGAAGATGAAACATGTTTAGAGGATTGTGCTCCAGAACCCTGTATTTGCTCGCTTTTATACCGTCCTGTCTGCGGTGTTGATGGTAGTACGTATCCCAACTCCTGTCAGGCAGATTGTGCTGGCATTGACATAGCATGCTCTGGTGAATGCCCGTGCGCCCCTGGACCTGAGCCTCCAAAACCAATACCCCCACCATCAGTCTGTGGTAATGGTATTTGTGAGTACGGGGAATATTGTCCAATAGATTGCTGCCCTGTTGATGATATCTGTCCTGATGGCGTGACAAGACCCTGCAAACTGATAGATGCAGGATGCGTCTGCGAGCCATGTCCCCTGCCTCCGGAATGCTGGGAAGAGGTCAGTCCGGAGGGATTTGTTCATGTTATCTGTGAGCAACCCGTAGCGATAGAATGCCCTCCAATACCAGAGGGATGGGAAAAGAAATGCATTGAAGGGGGTGGCAAACCAGTCAGAGGGATCGGTCCGCCACCAGGCAACTGCCTATTCATAGACTGCATATTTGGAGACATTCCAACACTGCCAATCACACCAATAGCGTGTCCTCATCCAGAAGATATTGACAGGATTCTTGCCAAGTGTGCTGATATGGGCCAGGAGGGCGTTATTGTGTACGAAGGCGGCTGTAAGATTGTCAAATGCGTACAACCGGAAAGGCCAGTGTGCCCCCCAATCATTTATGGACCGAAAGAGGAGGAGCTTAAGAGGGAATGCTTTGAAAGGGGCCTTGAAGTAATTGAGGATTTTGATCCAATGGGTTGCCCGTTCCTGAGGTGCGGTGAACCCGGAAGACTCAGGGAGATTCCTAAGGAAGCGAGGGAAAAATGCATGGAAATGGGAGGGGAGTTCATAGAAAAGCGGGACGAATTTGGATACATAGTCTTCCACGAATGTATCATGCCAGGAGAGCATGAGATTCGTGTTGAACCAATCAAAAGGGTACCTGATGTAACAGAGTTGCTGGGAATAGCATTCAGCCTGGAAAGCCTGAAGATAGAGCTTAACGAGCTTGGGAGAAAGACGGATGATATTGCAAATTACTACGCACGTATCGGCTCGCCGGAAGCAGAGAGGTTCAGGCGGGTTGCTGACATGTTTTACTCTGCAAAGTCAAAGGTTGATGAGATAAAAACAAAACTCAAGGAGAGGGTGGCCTCCATAACAATCTCTGATCTGATGGACATAAAGTACGATGTGATGTACATAAAGGATGTCATACTGAAGGATATTCTCTACCTCATGCTGAGCACTGGTGACGATGTCATGGACATAACAAGGGGTGATGTAAAGGATTGCGGCACGGATGGGCGATGCTTTGACATGGCATTCAGGTCCTGTAAAAAGATTACATTCAGACCAGAAGGTGAGAGGGGTCCTATCGTGGAGATTAGGGGACTGGAGGGCGACAAATGCGTTTTGTATGCTATCCTCCCAGAGGATCAAGCTCCTCCACCAGGCATGATCCCGGGTGTCTATCCGCCATACGAGATGACCTGCAAGATTCCTGATTATTCCCTGGGTGTTAGAGATCCTGAGCAGGGCATATTCCCGTACTGCGAGGGCTCCCTGGTAGAGGTAATGAAACAAATGTCAGGACCACCAGAGCAGATTTCAGGTCCCGGGGGCTGCACATCTGAACAAGAATGCAAGGAGTATTGTTCAAGACCTGGAAACACTGAAGAATGCATGAGATTTGGCCAGGAAAGGGGATTTGAGCAAACCCAGTGTTCCGGATGCCTGGATAATGGTATATGCGATCCTAATGAGTGTCCAGGATGTCCGGACTGTCCAACAGAAGAAGAGAAGGGTTTCGAAATGGCATTCAGAGCGTGCAGGCCAGGAACATACCTGCCACCTAATGGCGGACCAATTGTGAAGATTCATGGATTAGAGGACAACGTCTGCGTTATTCATCTTATTGTAGAGGAGGGTTCACCCTACCCGTTGGGGGAGGTGACTATAACCCCGGAGGAATGGAATCCCCCTTATGAAATGATCTGCAAGGTTCCAGACTATTACTTGGGCACTGAACCACCCGAGGAAAGGATATTGCCTTACTGTGAGGGTTCGTTACTTAATATAATAGAAAAGGCACAAGCAAGGGTTGTACAAGGGGTGACAGACTGCGGCATGGACGGCGGATGCTTTAACATGGCATTCAGGGAATGCAGGCCGGCAATATTCAGGCCAGGGGGCTCGGGCACGGGTATGGTGGCGAAGATTAAGGGACTTGAGGGAGACCGCTGCATCCTGACACAGGTTGTAGTAGAGGGCGTTCCCTGCTGCCCCGAAGGGATGACTCCAGAGGAATGGAACCCACCATACGAGATGATATGCAAGGTTCCAAACTATCACCTGGGCATTAACCCGCCTGAGGAAAGGGTATTGCCGTACTGTGAGGGCTCATTGGTCGATATTATATATGCTGTGGGGCCGCGACCCGTAGGATAAATTGGAGGGACTATGGTAGAAGAAAAAAAGGAAGTTGCAAAAGAAGTCGCAGCAAAGAAGGAAGCAAAGCTTAAACTGGAAATCTCAAAATCAACGCTGATCTGGATATGTGTTGTCGTTATTATCGTTTTAGTGGTCTTTATTGCAATGACGTGGTTGGGAGGAATCCAGACCCTTGATCAGGCAACCGAGGCAATGACAAATGTAAGTTCTGACATCAGTAGGATTAGTTCTATATTAGAGGATATTGCTTCAAATCTTGGCTAAAACCTTGGGAAACTTGAATTGCATAGTCTCTTATCTCCCCTGCCTTACCCTGTGCCTGACCACGTTATCGTCCATCTCCCACAGTTTCCTGAGCTTTTCCCTTCGGGTTTCCTCCTTCTTTGGTGGCAGTCCCCTGCAGGCCGGGCAGAGGTATCTTCCATGCTCGTCCTGGCCGAGATCCCGGGTCTCTATGCCGCACTTCTGGCAGTATCTTCCCCTTCCTCTCATGGTATCAATTAAAGGTTGGGATAGTGGTTTAAAAGCTTGAAATTCTGTAGTCTTATTATATGAAACGGGATATGGTTGCTGGGCTGATTATTAGGGATAGAAGACTGCTCCTGGTTCACAACACAAAGCATGATGATTTGCGGATTGAACCGCCCGGGGGCAAGAAAAACGATAATGAGGACTGGGAAGGAGCAGTTATCAGAGAAATTCAAGAAGAGATTGGTGTAAAGGTCATGCCCACAGAGCTTTTTGGCGTGCATGATACCCATTCTCCAGAAGGCGAATTCTCTGTGCATATGTATTTCTGTGACATGGTAGGGGGCGAACCAGGGGTTATCGAAGGGGATAAAATCAGTGGCCTGGAGTGGTATTCCTTCAGTGAATTGATGAAATTGAAAGAATCTGGTTCTTTGGTTCCTAATATGTGTGATGCGCTACCCAAATTAAAGCAATATTTATAAGCGGGTTTAAAATATTTAATTAAACTTTTTGTATACAAAATCAGATTAGAACTAGACCTGACAAAAAACTTGGTATTAATGTGCCAATCAACAGATATCTTATTTCTTTTCTTCTCTGAATGCCCTGAATGCGTCAGCTACTGCTTTCTCTTCTCTGTCAAGCTCCTCCAGGAGCTTGTCCCTTATCTCTTCTGCTTTCATCTCTTCCCTGTCTTCTTTCTCTATCCTCTCTGCTATCCTGTCTGCCAGCTCTCTTGCCCTGTCTTCCTTAACCTCTGCTCTCTCTGCTGCTCTTAGTATTCCTCTTCTTAGCTTTTCTCTGTCGAAATCTTCTCTTCTTTCATCCCTTTTGATAACTCTCTTTACCATACTAAATCTTTCGAAGCCTGACTTATAAATGAAGGTTTAATATTCTGAAGTCTTTAAAAACCAGCAATTCAATATTAAAGCCAGGTGTTTTAATGAGGTATGGAAGTATCATAGTGTTGGTCATTATTATTCTGCTGGGACTGTTCTCAGCACTGCTGGGGATATTCGGGGAATGGTTCTGGTTCGCTTCTCTTGGGTATGAGAGCGTGTTCCTTACCATGCTGTGCACAAGCATTGGCCTTGGAGTCCTTTTTGGGCTCGGGTTCCTGGCTTTCTCCCTTGTGAACCTCAAGGTTGCGAGGAGAATCGCTCTGAAGAAATCCAGGAGGAAGAAGTCCGGTGGGGTGGTTTTTTACATAATTGCGGCATTCATAGCCCTGTTCGTGGGCGTGGGATTCTCCAGCTGGGAGGTTTTTCTGAAGTTCATGAATCCCACAAGCTTTGGCGTGCTTGATCCTGTTTTTGGCCTGGATATCGGGTTCTATGCCTTTACCCTTCCATTCTATGGAATGATACTTACATATCTGGCTATGCTGATTGTCCCTACAATGCTCCTGGTATGGGGAGCCCACATATACTACTCACTGCCCTCCCGCCCGACTGGTGTGGAGATTGAGATGGAAGAGGGGAGCGGAAGCAAGCCATTCGAGGATATGATGACGGAAAAGGCATTGACGCACCTGAGCATACTGGCAGGGATTCTGCTCCTGGTCATAGGGCTCGGATTCTACCTTGCTCAGTTCAGCCTCCTTTTTTCAGAGACCGGGGTGGTTTACGGGGCAGGATACATGGACCTGAACGTTATACTTCCCCTCCTGCAGGTGATGCTCTTCATATCCGTGATAACCGGTCTTGTCTTTTTGGCAGGTTCCCGGTCAAAGAGGCTGAAACCCCGGATGATCATGCTGGGGGTTTTCCTTGTTGTTCTTGTACTGGGCTTCGGGGCAGCGGGTCTGGTTCAGCTTTTCATGGTTTCCCCTGATGAATTCAACATGGAGAGCCCCTACATAGAGAGGAACATCCAGAATACGCTGGCTGCATATGGCCTGCAGGATATTGATGAAAGCATGTTCCCCATCTCCTACAACCTCACAAAGCAGGATATCGAAAACAATCCAGGAACCATAGGCAACATAAGGCTGTGGGACTGGAGGCCCCTGATAGCGACCTACAACCAGCTCCAGCTCTTCAGGACCTACTACGAATTCAATGACGTGGATATTGACCGGTATGACATAAACGGGAATTACAAGCAGGTCATGGTGTCTGCAAGGGAGATGGATATCTGGGACCTGCCTCCAAAGGCACAAACATGGGTCAACCAGCACCTCACCTACACGCACGGCTACGGGGCTGTGATGAACCCTGTTGACAGGGTTTCTAATGGCCTCCCTGTGTTCTACATAAAGGACATACCCCCTGAATCCCAATATTTCGACATAAACAGGCCGGAGATATACTATGGGGAAGGGATATCCGAGTACGCGGTAATTGACACCACAACAGAGGAGCTTGACTACCCGAGCGGTGAGCAGAACATATACACGACTTATACGGGGTCTGGCGGGGTGGAGCTCTCAGACTTCTTCAGGAGACTAGTTTACGCTGCCAAGTACGGCTCGATTGAGCTCCTTGTTTCGGGTTCCATTAAGCCGGAAAGTAAAATCCTGATGCACAGGGACATAAAGTCAAGGATTGACACGATAGCCCCATTCATCTGGTATGATCATGACCCTTACATTGTTGTCTCTGAGGGAAGGCTTTACTGGATAATTGATGCTTACACGATAACCAATGCATATCCATACTCAGAACCCATCTACACGACCTCGGGGTGGGGATTCAACTACATACGAAATTCTGTGAAGGTTGTGGTTGACGCCTACAGTGGGGATGTTACGTATTACGTGATAGACAGAGAAGACCCGGTGATAAACACGTACATGAAAATCTTCCCTGACCTTTTCCAGGATTTCTCCCAGATGCCTGCTGACCTGCAGAAGCACATAAGGTATCCAGAGGATTTGTTCAGGATACAGGCAGAGCTTTATTCAATCTACCACATGAAGGACCCGAGGGTTTTCTACAACAAGGAGGATGCCTGGGTTATTCCTGAGGAGATTTACAGGGAAGGAAGGCAGGAGATGATCCCCTACTACATAATAATGAAGCTTCCTGGAGAGGAGAAGGAGGAGTTCATACTCATGATTCCGTTCATACCAAGGGGCAAGGAGAATCTGATCGGATGGATGGCTGCGAGGTGTGATTCCCCTGGGTACGGGAACCTGGTTGTTTTCCAGTTCTCAAAACAGGTCCTGACCTATGGACCCATGCAGATAGAGGCAAGGATAGACCAGGACACAGAGATATCACAGAGAATAACCCTGTGGAGCCAGGCCGGCTCTAATGTGATAAGGGGGAATACGTTGATAATCCCGATAGAGAACTCCATACTCTACATAGAACCCCTTTATCTTGAGGCGACGGAGAAGGGAACCCTTCCTGAGCTCAAGAGGGTTATAGTGGTGTACGAGAACCAAGTGACAATGCAGGAAACCCTGGACCAGGCCCTGGAAGAGATATTCGGGGATATCTCAATCCCGTCCGGTCCCTCGCCACCAACGGGTTTGACTGACAGGGAGAAGCTTGGAAAGATAGCTGAACTGTTCAACAAGGCGCAGGATGCGCTCAAGACAGGGGACCTTGCAGGTTATCAGAATTACATAAACCAGATAGGGCAACTGGTGAAGTAAAGGCTGTTTTTAGGGATATAGAGAATTCTGAGAAGTAATGTAATCTTTACCTGAGGCATTTCATGCATACTCTGGGTCTTCTGGTCTTCATGAGCTCCTCTGTCATTTTATTGTATTTCTCAAGGTGCTCCTCAGAGCAGAAATCCCTACTGAACTTCCCGACCAGGCCGTAGACATCAACCTCTGCCTTTATCTCTTTGCCCTTCTCTATCGTTTGCTTGCAGAGTGTGCATTTCTTTTTCCGGCCCAACATGCTTTAGATATGAACAGGAGGGAATAAAAACTTTATAATATTGGAAAATAAAAAATAAGTGATAACATGGCAAAGAGGAAGCCTGCGAAAAAGACACGGGCTAGGAGAAAAGGCGTCCCTAAAACCAGGAGATCCAAGAGGAAACCAGCGAAGAGGGCTGAGATGGCTCCGAGGTCATTCGACCGGGGAATGGAGGAATTCGGAGATGAAATGGGAAAGCTCGGGGAGAGATTCGGAAGGCATATGGAGAGGAAGGGAAAGGAATGGGAAAGCTCATGGAACAGGACATTGGGCGTTACAGGACCTTTCTTTTCTAGTATCTTTGCCCTGATTTGCCTGGCAGTTGTGCTATGGATATTCAACCTTGTAAACCTCCCCCTCGGGAGTGTGTTCCTCACCAATGTTTATGGTTTCGTTGTCTCTAACCTGGCGCTGTTCTTTGCTTTCTTCCTGTTCTTTTCCTACACCTCTTACTTCTCAAAGAGATTCAGGAGGGCGTACGTGCCCATATCCCCGATAGTGGTGGCAATAGGAGTCACAATCGGTTTCTGGATTCTGATGTCAGTAATAAACCTTATCAACATTTCCTTTGTGAATGCCTACCTGACCTCAATCGCTCTCTTCATACAGTACAACCTTTTGGGAATATTCATCGTTTTCCTATTGCTGGGATATCTGGTTTTGTTTATCAAGGCTATGCTGGGGAAACTGGAGATGCCCGGGATGCCTGAATACAGGGAGGAGGTTAGAATGGTCAGGGAAAAACCAAGAACCCAGGGAGTTGCAGGTGTTAAGAGGCTCTACAGGTCAGGAAGGGACAAGATCCTGGGAGGAGTATGTGGGGGGATAGCCGAATACCTTGGAGTTGATCCTGTCCTGATAAGGCTTATCTGGGTTATTGTGAGCCTGGCGTGGGGGGCCGGTATCATAGCCTACATAATTGCCTGGATCATAATCCCCAGGAACCCCAGAGACAAGGACCACTGGGAATAATTTTTCTGGAATGTATAGTTTCAAAGTTATAGATTGGAATAAGATGGTTTCAAAATTATAGATTCCAATGAAATCTTTTGAGTATAAAAATCCTTATAAAGGGGCTAGGACAAATTGTATAATACCAAGGAGATGGCTGGCAGGAGGTTCTACTGGTCATCCCTTGATGGTAATTTCTGCTCTTGTTCCTCGTGATAATATTAGTATTAATAAATCTCCTGTTCAAAGATAAAATATGGTAGAGGGAATTAAAGAATACTTGGAGGATAAGGGAACTCCAATAAGATCGGTAAAGTATATTGTAGTGGTTCTCGCTTTTTTGTTTCTGATTTTTGCATTCTTAATTCATATTTTACTGTTTCACCCTGTAACGAATTTTGAGATTGACCCCCTGAGCAGGGACGGATCAGATTTTGTGACCCTCACTTTAGTGAACGATGGGGGACTAAAAGAGGAGTTTATTGATCTGGCCTTGAACGTGAGCCCAGTATCGGAATGCAAGGTTTCCTCCAAGGGAGAGGGGTGCGAGGGGATGTTCAATAACAAGGTTTTTTGTAATTACTTAAACCCAGGCGAGCATTTATCCATAGAGTGTTCTCTGCCTGAGAACGGAACGTTTTTCGGGATATCAGTGAGATCAAAATACCAGACCACAAAGCTGGGGTTCACCTGCTCTCCTGAGAAATGCTACGAAACCGTTTCCTATCTGCACGGTTCATTCCCTGTCCTGTGGAACTACCTTCTGGCATACCCCGCAGACAGGATGATTGAGTTCTACAACTCCTTCAAGACTTGGTTATGGGAATAGAAAACTATTTATATAGGTAAATTAACTATTAATTAGTGATTAATATGCCAGTAACGGGTGTGGAACCGCGCATGATAATATCAACAGATAAAGGTTACGCGGTGCCTTCAGATAAATGGGAAACTGCTCTCTGGCTGGCAAACTACTTCATAAAGAGGGATTTAGAGGGGTATAAAAACATCTCACATGAAGAACAAAAAAAGCAGATTTGCAAAAATCATAGAATGAAGTATTCTGCTGATTCATTTATTTCAGAATTAGGCTGGAGGCTGGCGAAAAAACTGTACAATGAGAAAAAGAAGGATCAGCTTTATGCCATATTCTATGGTATATCAGATGGTAGAAGGCCCAGGAAAAAGATTGACATAACAGAGATTGGACCAGTAAACCAGGAACCTGAAATTGAAGAATCCGGGCAAATATCACTGTTTCCGAAAAATGAATCAGGTTTTTAAATCCAATCCCCAATAAATCCTTGTGATTCTATGCCATGTATTGGGATTGACTGTGATGTGAGGAAAGAAAAGGTGTCGTTTCTTGAGTGTCAGGCATGCGAGAAATGCAACAAGTTCCCGACCATACTGAAGAAGAAGTTTACGTTCCCCAGCATAAGGCAGCTTCCACCCAAGATCTCAGTCACTTATCTTGCATCATGTCCCAGGCAGGCCTATCTGAAGATGACAAAGGATTACTACATAGACAGGACAGCGCTCATAGCAATGAACATAGGTTCTGCCCTCCACGAGTATGTAAAAAGCGTGTCTGACATAAGCGAGAAGTTCCTTAGATGGGTCACCCCAGAGGGGAATTCGTGCGTAGGCTACCTGGATGCAATCAACATATCGAAGAGGATCCTTTACGAAATCAAAACCACGCCCCATGGATGGTATATTAGGGATTCTGGTCCAAAGGCAAGAGATGCTTTGCAACTTCAGATGTACGCGACCATCCTTAAGGAGGCGTACAAAGTCCACCTGCACGAATTGAGGCTGGTGTATGTGGGGCTCGGGGACAGGGACTGCATGGAGCTTGAGGTTCCCTATATCGACCAGAGCAAATTCATGAACGAAGGGGTAAACTTCTTGCAGCAACATCTAGACGCTGGAACAGTCCCGAAGGGGAAACCCATGTGGCCTGAATGGGAGTGTAAGTATTGTCCATTCAAGGCTGACTGCCCTGACAAGATCATAAAAGAAACCAAGAAACCAGAGAATTAAGTCTCCCTTTGAATAAAATTGTCACAGGCCTGGTTCTCAGGGTCCCAGGTATCGCCAAGGTTGTTTGCACAATCAACGTCCTCGGAAACCTCTTTCTTGAAGAACTTACAGTCCTTGCACCTCACATCGAATCTCATTCTCCCACATTTAATTATTGGGCAATTAGATTTAAATTCAGGCTTGCCTATACTTTAATCAGGTGTTTAGATGGGATGGATAGAGACGAAACTTGAGAAGGTAAAGGCACAGGGTACCGTACCCTTTGTCATGTGGGTGACTGCAAAGTTCCTTTTTGGCCTAGGTATCGCGTTCCTAATAGCAGGGGCCTTCCCGGGATACGGCTGGATCACGTGGGGAGCTATATTCATAGTCCTGGGAATAATATTCGCAATCCCTATGATGAAGGCGTTTCTCAGGAAGTATTAGAATAAAAAGAACGTGAATAAGGGAGCGAAAACCAGGAAGTTTATTATAAGGAAGATTATGGTGAAGGCCACTATGAATTTGGGCCTGTTGATTTCTCCTTTCTTGAAAACGCCAAAGGTCGCTATTATGAAAATGAACAGGGTCAGGCAGTTTGCAAGGCCTAAAAGCGCGGGTTTCCACCCATATCCCCTGAACATGAGCAGGCCTGCGAGCCAGCTGGCAATCACTGAGGCTACTGCTATCCAGAGGATCGTTATTGTCCAGGATATTAGTGGATTCTCTCTTAGGAAACCCATCATTTCATTGGTGGTAAAAATCTTTTCAACCTCTGGTGGGGCCGAATCCTTTATCCAGAGATCCTCCACAAAAACGCTTGCATTCGGGGTTTCTACCTGATGTTTTGAAGGCCACAAAAACCAAGAATCTTCCATACCAATCATTATGGTCGTGTAGTATACCTCAGGAGCGAAATACTTTCCTCCACCCATATCAGTGGCGTTTGGATAGAACTCCTTGAGCCACCCGGACTCTTCGGAACCCTCGTAAATACTGCCACTGAAATACCTCACAAGGGTGTAATCCTCTATCTCCTCGAATAGCTCTGGGTCCACAAGACCCACAACGTAAATCAGGACCGGGATTCCCCTGTCACCGTATATCGAGGTCGGTTTCAGGGGATAGTAAATCTTGTCAGTCGGGAACTCAATGAATATGGATGGTGTCCTGTGCTCATCTCCGCCGTCTATATCCCTTACCCAGCTCACAACAAAAGCGTAATCCTCGCCTATGTATTCCTCAAGTATTGGGAGGGATCCCTCGCCTATTGTTATGTTCTTTCCGTTCAGGTAATTGTAAAGGTCAGTGGCTGTGTCTGCCTTGAGGACCTGAGTGGTTATTCCCTCCTTCTCCACGGTTGCGTAGATTTCAACTCCTCCTTCTCCCAGCCTGTAGCCGGGCAGTAAACCACCACCAAAAGCCGTGCCGTACATTATGAAGAATGCTGGGTAAATCTGTGTAAAGCTCGCTCCAAGGGCAAGGGAAAAACCATAACCCATCCTATTCTCAGCCATCATCATTATGTCGTTTCCGCGGAAACGGGGAAAATCTTTGAATATGTTTATATTCACATCCTCTGCTTTCGAAGCGATGGGGACAATCCATACAACAGAATCATCCTGAAGCTGTTCGGTCTTGACTGCAAGAAGCAGTTTCTCCACACCGTCCTCGTAGTTTATCGCAGCTATCTGCGTGTTCTCCCCATGAAGGGCAACAGAAGAGGTGTCCATGTATATGTTGAACCCGTCCGCATTTGCTGACGGAGCTAGGAATAGCAGAAATAGCAGCGGCAGAGCAGCGAGAAATACGCGCTTCATGTTTATAATTGGTCCCAGAACCCTTAAAAATGGGGTGGTTTTGTTGGGGTAAGGGGGTCAAAAATGCCCAAAAATGGCTCAGAACTGGGCACAGGAGCCGTCCCGTAAAGCATTTAAATAGCTTAATTAACCATTTATTAGTGATAAATATGGTTGAATATGAATTCGATCCCCTTCGTGATGTAATGAAAGAACACGGAGTGAAGAAGAAAGATATTAGTAGATTGGATTCGAATGTAAAAGTATTGATAGATCATTTGGCCGAAGATCGATCAACTGATTTCTTGACAGAGATTTCTAATCGCAGGTCTTTTGATAGGGAGATGAAAGAAGCGATATCGGCAATGGACAGAGAACTCTATGATGTGGGGGAAGTGATAATAGACATAGCTGATTTTGATGATATAAACAACACATATGGCCATCCGATGGGGGATGATGCTTTGAGGGGCGTTGCAAAAAAGATAGTTAAATCTATAAGACGCTCTGATACACCTGCCAGGACAGGTGGTGACGAGTTTGGAATAGTTTTAAGGGGTAAGGGAAACCGTGGTCTTTATCATATTATATTCACTCTGCCCTTAAAGACAGAAGAAATATACATAAATGTCGGTGATAAAAAAAATCCCACGTATCTTAATGTGGATTTGGATATAGGAGCTACTGCACTGGACAGATCATGGCTAGGGAAACAAATGGAGCAGTGTAAAGCTAATGATAAAATTGGCTATGTTAGTAGTCTAATTTATGATAAAGTAGACCAGGCTATGTACAGAGCCAAAAACCATTCAAAGGCTGGGGGGAAAGGAAACGTTGTCTGCCTCTGGATTCCTGAAAGAAATGACGAAAATCTGATCAAAAATCTGAAAATTTCATCTGGTCGATACGTTCCACATATAATAGGCCAGGATAGGGAATTTTCTTTATACAGATTAAAAGCAGTGAAAAAGTAATCTAGAAAAGTTAATCACTTGCTGAAGCTCTTCAGGATGCTTCTCAGGATCAGGTAGATTGCGGCAACCACTATTATGTAGACTATGAAGCTGCTAAGAGCAAAGGAAGCGATGGCCTGGCCCGTTGCCCCGAAACTTGTTTCCAGGGCTGCCTGGTTCATGCTCATTGCAATGGGTTCCCCTGCACCGGAAAGGTTTATGTAACCGGTTACAAACAGGCCCAATATAAGCGAGAGTATAAGGGTTTTTCTCATTACCATATATTCTTAATTGCCTGCGCTCGCTTAAATTTGTTCTGAGAATCAGCTACCTGTTGTGATGTTGGTACCTATTGTGATGTTGAAATTCACCTTGTCGAGATCCTCGAGTGTTAGCTTCTCCTTCAGAACGAAAGCGAACATATAGGTTGCGTTATCCAGGACTGGGAGTATAAACTCCCCTGTTTCAGTGACTCCTGGGCCGAGGGATTTGTAGGTTTTGGTCTCAATGTGTACGACTTCCCCTCTCCTTAAAATGTCCATTTCAACCAGTGGTATGAAGGTCACGTTGCCCACGTTCCTGACACCCATGCTTATGTTTTTGAGGACAAGATAGGATTCTTCAAGGAGATACTCCATGTATGCCTCTATTACTGGCTCCGGGAGCTTTACTTTGACGACGGATGAATGGTTTATCAGCCTTCCCTCAACATCCACCAGACTTATGTTGTAGAACCATTCACCTACTTCCTCCCTGGGCGGTATCGGAATTTGCTTGGCCTGGCTCGAGCCGGGTTCAAGTGTCTCGTATTCCATCTCTGTGCTGTAAACGCCCACATTATCCCTTGTTATGGTTAGTTTTAGAGTGGGGGAGAATGCCACGGGTCCTGTGTTTTTGACAGTGACCTCTGTAAGGTTATCCTCCTCCTGGATTACTCCGTAAATTATATCAGCAACCGGAAAATCCGGCTGTTCTTTTTTAATCTTAACCCATTTACACTCTCCACTGATACACTTGGGTTTCCTGGTATCGTCAGCGAAACACAGGCGAAAACACCTGTCACTCGGCTCTATAAAGAACCTGTTCCCCATGTAGCACTGGTCTGTCACCAGTATCAGACCGCATATGCAGTCAGCATCTGTTGAGCACAACACCAGTTCTTCATGGGTCGGCTCAGCGCAGCCGCTGACCATAACGATCAGAATAACCAGGAATAAAGAAATCCATACCTTCATAATTATTATTTCCCGAAGATGAATAAAAATAAAAGCTTATAAAACTTACTGCTTACTTATTTACGAGATTATGACAGACTACACAGGAGAAGGTAAAGGATTGAATGCTGTTCCAGAAGAATTTAGAAGCACCATTAATGAACTAAGAGGAAAACATCCATGTTATCAACTTAATATGAGGGAGTGGCCTTACAGCTGTAAAGATGATCTTGAAGAACTCCCCATCGGGACTCTGGCACTTTTTTGTTTCGGTAATTCTGAAAACTGTGCAAAAATAAAAAGCAAGCTTGGTTTTCTTTCAAACAAGTGATTACTTAGCTGCTCTCTTTGGTCTCAGTTTCTTGCCGCAGTTGAAGCAAAACATATCCGTGACCTGGTTCTCTGACCCGCACTTGGGGCAAACAAGAACCTTTACCACCTTCTCTGGTGTTTTTGCCGGCTTTGCTCCTGCCTTAGCGGGCTGGGTTGCAGGGACCGATGGTGTTGGCCTTGGTGCAGGGGTCTGGGTTGGTGGTTCTGGACCTGCTGGCGGGGTTTCCGGAGCCGGCCTCGGCTGAGCAGGTGCTGGCCGGGCAGGAGCTCCCGGCGGATACTGGGCAAAGTATCCTACACTCCTCATTGTCCTCTTTCCCCTTATCGCTCCGACTCCTGTTACCAGTAAACCAATCAGCATCAGAATGATTCCAAGCTGGTACTCAAAGGTTTCTGCTGCGCTTGTAATGAAGTAGTAGACACCAGCAATAACTATTATTATACCGATCACGAAAAGTCCTATAATGCTGAGGTATTTGCCCATATTAATAATTAATGCAGGAGATATATAAAAAATATGGCTGCTGGCATGGCTGCGGATTTCTGACACTGTTTACTCAAAAACCCAGTACAAGAGAAAGGTTTATAAACGTCAATAAGCGAAACCTTTATAAAGCTTTCGTCGAGTTATTATGCAAGGTGTTAACTATGCAGAAATATTTGGCTGGAGTATTGAGCGCAATACTTCCTGGTCTGGGACAGGCATACAACAGAATGGCAGCAAAGGCTATTGGCCTGATAGTGGTTTATCTTGCCACTGTCTGGGCAACATTCAACTACAGCGCTTGGATAGCCATTGTGCCTATCATAATCTGGTTGTATGCTATTTACGAAGCTTACAAAACAAGGGCAGGAATGTAAGCCTCGGATTTCCTTAGGCTAGGGAACTGGGTTCTTGAAAGCATAAATTTATCTACTCCAAAGTATAACCATGACAGAAAAAACTGAGATTGAGAAGGAATTCGGAGTGGACCTCGATGCTGAGGACCTGGACATCAGGAAGGGGATAGAGGCAGGAATAAGGATAGAGGAGAAGAATTCGCTTTTCTATTCCCATATGACAGAAGCTCTTCATAATCATGAGCTGATTCACTTCTTCAGGTTCCTTTCTGAAGAGAAGGAGCTCCAAAAGAAGATTCTTGAGAAGGTTAAGAAATCCCTGGAAGAAAAGGATGAATGGATTAAATTGGAATACGATTACGGGAACCTGGACGACGCCTTCCAGAAGGCAGAGTCCCTGAGGGAGAAGAAAATGAGAATGGATGCCGGCGATGTTGACATAATAACGAATGCAATGAAAAACGAAGAGAAAGCAAGGTTTTTCTACGAAAAATTTGCAGATGTGCTGAGGGGGGAAGGGAATGATTTCTTCCGCATACTCTCTGAGAGGGAGGGTCGCCACCACGACCTGCTGAGCGAAATGCTGGATATGGTTAAACACTCCTCAGAAGAATCAGAATGATTATTTCATTTCCTTTATACTTAACTCGAGTTTTTTAATTTCTTTGTTAAAGAATTCGGGATATTTTTTTATTTTTCTCAAAATAGAACGGGCTTTTTCTGTTGAATACGGTGGTTTAAGTTTCTCTTCACTGTCTGAATATTTATTAAACTCCAATGCAGTTTCTAGCAATTCTTCTGCTTCCTCTACTGTATACCCTCTTCCCGGCATACATAAATCTTTGTGGGAATTTTTAAAAACATGATTTTCAAGACTTAATCGAGTAATCCACCCCTGCACAGATCCACTGCTATGAACAGAACAGCGGCAAAGATTATTACGTTTCCTATCATATCTGCTGGTGGAGGGAAGGTTTCTGTTATCTGGGTGAGCTTCAGAACTGCTCCGAACAGTGCAGCAACCACTGCCCCAGAAACTTTCTTGTAGGGACCCCTCAGGAGCTTGGCAGCCCTGTCCAGTACCTTTGCGAGCTTGTCAAGGGTTGTGGACTTCGCCATGTTTATAATTTGTTTCAGGCGCGATATAAAGTTTAGGTAAAAACCGCACAAAATCAGAAATCTTATAAAAGCATTCGGAAAGAATTAAATATTGGGGATTTGGTTTTATGGAAGATAAGATCACACTGGACAGGGAGACGTTCAAGACCCTTGCTTCTGATACCCGTGTGGGGATTCTGAAAAGCCTGGCCAGGAGGAGGAAGATGCTTACCGAGCTCTCAAAGGAGTTCGGGATGTCACCATCCACCATAAAGGAGCACCTGGATAACCTCTCCAGGGCAGATCTGGTTGTTCAGAAGGATGATGGACATAAGTGGAAGTACTACGAACTGACTAGGAAGGGGAAGGATGTCCTGAACCCGGGTGAAACCAAGATATGGGTCGTGCTTGTTTTATCAGCTTTTGCTATTCTGTTAACATCCTACGATTTCATACAGACTACTGTTTACAAATCGTCTCCTTTGATGACAAGGGCAGGGGATATGATGGGAGAAGTGGCAGGTACCCTTCCGCCAGAGGTAGGTGCACAGACTGCTTATCTGCCTTACTGGCATGTTATAGGATTAGTGATTTTCTCGATAATCCTTGGTTTAAGTCTTGGGTACATTCTTGCGAAGAAAAGATTCTACGCGTTCCAGGGAGAATAGATACTGAGAATAATAGCAATCTTCCCAAACCAGACATTCATGGACAGTCTTCGAAGGTCTGGCACTCGTTCACACCTGGGGACGCAACCAAGTCACAGGTCTGAGTCTGGTAATTACACTCTGCGTGCAATGGCTTGTACTCGCACATGTAATTACAATCTCCTGTATCTGGTTCCAATTCATCGCATTCGGGTTCTGAAGTGCAGCCATAATAATCATCCTCGCAGTTATTATCCTCCAGTTCACAAACTTCGTTACAGTAATCCTGCAGGTAATCGTAACCATAAGCAGTGCACGTTTCCAGGTATGTCATTGGTGGTATGCCATCACATTCAAAATCTCCAGAGCAGTAATAGTTACACTCATTCACATGCTCATACTGGCAGTCCACGCAATGGTAATAGGTGTTATCCTCTTTGCATGTGTATTCGTGTCCCCATGGGCCCCATCCTGCATAATCTCCTGCGATTTCGCATTCTTCTCCTGGGTCCAAAACTCCATCACCGCAGTAATAGCAGTCATCGAAGGTCTGGCATTCATCATCTCCTGCTCCTTCAACTACTATGCACAGTTCATTTACGAAGTCACACACACTGTGTTGAGGACAGTCTTCGAAGGTCTCGCACTCCACGTAACCGCTTCCTGCAACAGCGTCACATGTAAGGTTATCGTAATTGCATATGTAATCAGTGCAGTCACTGTCATCAGCACATTCATCTGATTCAAAACCAGGAACTACCACACAGGACATGCCTTGGCATGTGTAATAGTAGCAATCCTCATCTGTGTCACATTCGTCTGTTCCAGGGGACAAATTGGTTATACAGGTCATGTCACTGCAGACAGTGTGGATGCAGTCGTCATAAGTAGAGCATTCATCTTTCCCTTCACCCTCCACTATGACACACGCTTGTCCAACATAGTCACAAATAGTGTGTTGTGGGCAGTCACTGAAGGTCTCACACTCGTAAATCCCGGGGGTCTCAACTAAATCACATGTCATATTAATGTAATTACACTCTGTATGTAGACAGTCGCTATATGTTATGCATTCGTCTGCCTCTTCTCCCTCTGCTATAATGCATGCCTGTCCGATATAATCGCACTCTGTGTGCTGCGGGCAGTCACTGAAGATTATACATTCGTATATTCCCGGTGCTTCAACAATATCACAGGTCAAATTTACATAGTTGCATTCAGTG
This sequence comes from Candidatus Aenigmatarchaeota archaeon, assembly GCA_030670085.1. Classification (GTDB taxonomy): domain Archaea; phylum Aenigmatarchaeota; class Aenigmatarchaeia; order QMZP01; family QMZP01. Next base: position 23,725 of record DAOVCJ010000005.1, on the reverse strand, counting down.
TGGATACAATCCATGTAGGTGGAACACTCGTCAGGTGCTTCTCCCTCTGCTAAAACACATGCTTGCCCGATATAATCGCATTCATAGTGAGTACATCTCGGATCATCTGGGGTTATGGTTGGTTTGCATGGTCCATCACAGGGCGTTTCATCAACATCACACATGCAGTCTTCTGTGCATTCCCCATAGTCAGGATAATCGTAGTAATCGGGCCCTATGCACCCATCTTGCGGGCAGGGACAGTCGCTGTCCTCGTCACACTCTGCTCCACACTCTCCCTCCACACAGGAGTAGCTGAACAGGTCATCTATGCAGCCACAGTATTCATCACAGAAACCATAGGAATCTCTCACTCCAAGTTTGTGACCTGAACAACCCGAAGTGGTCTGTGAACAGTACTCATTGTCATCCGTTTCTGGTAGTTCGCATTCCTCGGGTGATGTGACTGTTCCATCACCGCAGTAATAGCAATCTTCCCACACAAGGCATTCGTCATCTCCTGAACCTTCAACTATAACACACTGCTCTAACTGATAATCACATTCTCTATGCTGGGGACAGTCTTCGAAGGTCTCGCACTCGTTTGTTCCTGGAGACGCAACCAATTCACAGGTCTGAGCCTGGTAATTACACTCTGTGTGCAATGGCTTGTACTGACACATGTAATTACAATATTCTGTATCTGGTTCCAATTCATCGCATTCGGGTTCTGAAGTGCAGCCATAATAATCATCCTCGCAGTTATTATCCTCCAGCTCACAAACTTCGTTACAGTAATCCTGCAGGTAATCATAACCATAAGCAGTGCATGTTTCCAGGTATGTCATTGGCGGTATACCATCACATGACGGGTCTCCTGAGCAGTAATAGTTACACTCATTCACATGCTCATACTGGCAATCCACGCAGTGGTAATAGGTGTTATCCTCTTTGCATGTGTATTCGTGTCCCCACGGGCCCCATCCTGCGTAATCTCCAGCTATTTCGCATTCTTCTCCTGGGTCCAGGATTCCATCACCGCAGTAATAACAGTCATCAAAGGTCTGGCATTCATCATCTCCTGAACCTTCAGCTATTATGCACAGTTCATTTACGAAGTCACAAACCTTATGTTGCGGGCAGTCCTGGAAGGTCTGGCACTCGTTGGTACCGATATCAAAGATCTCTTCACAGATAAAGTCTACATAATTACATTCATGGTGCCTGCACTCGGAGTCTGTTTCACACTGATCATCACCTACTCCCTGAACATCTATACAGTATCCTTCAGCGCATTCTGTGTGGAAACAGTCACTGTAGTCTGAGCATTCATCATCTCCTGCTCCTTCCATTATAGCACAGACCTGTCCGATGTAATCACATACAGTATGTTGGGCACAGTCATCGAAAGTGACACATTCGTCATCACCTGGTTCTAGAACAGTGTCACATGTCATATTAATGTAATTGCAGACTGTGTGATCACAATCGAGAGATGTTACATAGGTCTCTGGGAATTCCTCGAAAACAGTGGTTCCGTTGTAGTTCAGGTATTCGACACCAGAATCAGGATAAACGTTTGTCAGGATGTAACCGAACTGGTGAAGGTAAATATTGAATGTGATTGTCACGGTCTCGTTTATGTGCAGGTCATCAAGTTCGCATGTTATTTTCCTTTCAATATCATCATACACGCATTCAGGAGGCAGGGTTGACTCATTCAACTCAACATAACTTGGAAGGTAATCTATAACAACAATGTTTGTCCCTGCCATGGTTGTGACCTCCTCTGCTATCTCCTCATAGATTTCCTGCAGATCCTCACTGTCCGGGGCATAGTAGAACTTCCCGCCCGTTATGTTTGCGATATCCTGCATAAGGCTCTGGTTTGAGTTATTCCCAAGGGCAATCGTGTATATCACAATCCCGTTATCTGCTGCTTCCTGAGCACTGTCAAAAACCCTTTGATGACAGTCCGCGGGTGGGTTCTTCATGCCACAGTTGTTGTTCCCATCCGAAAGAAGGATTTCAATCCATGGTGTGTCTGTCCTTCCGTTGCTGACTAATTCTTGGGTTCCGTAATCAATGCCCTGGCTCATGTTGGTCCAGCCACCGGCGCTCATACCATCTATAGCGGACTTGACAGCGTTCTTATCGAATGTGAGTCCCTGCTCAAGGGTTGCAACAGTGTTAAATGAAACCAGAGCGGCCTTATCATTTGTTCCCAGCAAATCAGCGAAGGCCTTTGCAGCTATCTTCGCGTCACCTATTGGCTGCCAGTCGCTTATATTATCATCCCATCCGTCATCATCCATGCTTCCTGAGTTGTCAAAAACAAGGACAACATCCACCGGGTAAAACCCATCACATATCTCTCCCTCTCCAGAAACCTCAAGTGTTATGGTTACCTCCTCACAGATGACCTCGATTGGTTCCGCTGTCTTGTCAACCTCCAGGTAGGGTGGTATGCACTCTTCTATACAATCCTCATATGTTACGCACTCATCATCACCTGACCCCACTACAGAATCACATCTCATGTCGATATAATTACACACTGTGTGACTTTCTGGGTTGCACTCAAGATCGCCATTAAGTATAGCGTCCAGCGCGTCCTTGTAGTATTCATCCATCTCGCTTTCCCCGTTCTCAACCTCTGCAACTGACTGGTCTATCCAGTATTCAATCGTCTCTCCATCATAGGCATCGTCAAGGTCGAAGTAATCAGCGCATATATTCAGGATGGTTGCAAGAAGGAACTTCTTCAGCTTATTGAACATATTCGAACAGTTACCGCTGCATTCCAGAACGTAGGTTATATCGCTCTGGTTTTCAACATCATCGAAAACGTCGTAATTATCATGCACACAGTCAAGAAGGCCTTCTGCCTCGCTCAGGTGGTTCTCCCAGTATCCAGGTGTTTTTGGATCACAGTAACAGTCTTCATCCGTTGTGCATTCATCATCTCCAGGACCCTGAACCACAACACAGGCCTGCTGGCCATAATCACACACCTTATGTGTGGGTGGCGGACAGCATGCTATACCTCCACCGCCCCCTCCAAAGAAGCCACCGCCTGAAATGAAAACGGGTTCATCATTATTATCATCGTCTGATTCATCTTCCTCTGATTCTCCTGTCTCGTCATTCTCCCCATCGTTTCCTTCATCTCCTAGCCTGGTAACGTCTATCAGAACAGGCTTGTTTGTGCTCGTGCCTTGGTTTCCTCCTATAGAATCAACCATGTTTCCTGATAAGTCAGTGGGGGCTGCGATCTGGGTTAGGAGAGAAGAGGAAAAGAACAAAAGAACTGTTATGGCGATTATGAAACCAGCTCCAACACCAATCTTTACAAAGCCCTTTTTGTTCAGAATATCCACCATATCACTATTTTTGATTTGATTAAATTCTGATGATTAGTTTTAAATATGTATGTTGCGAAAATAGTTTTGTAATGTTTATGTAGTGCTTATGTAATGTTATCTTAGAAGGAGTGCTAGGATTCCCCTTTCTGTATGGAGCCTGTTCTCTGCCTGGTCAAATATAACAGATTTTTTACCATCCATAACCTCTGATTTGATCTCATAACCCCTGTGGGCAGGCAGACAATGCATGACAATGCAGCTCTTTTTTGCGAGCTTCACTAGCTCGGAATCCAGCTGGTATGGGGCGAAGACTCCAATCCTCTCCTCCTTCTCGCCTTCTTCACCCATTGATATCCAGGAATCTGTATAAAGAACGTCTGCATCCTTTGCAGCTTCCTTGGGGCTGGTCACGACCTTGAAATCACATCCGGATTTCTTGCAGTTTTCAAGGGTTTGTTTTGCGATATCCATGTCCGGGAAATATTTTTTCGGGCATGAAACAGTCATATCGATTCCCAGTTTCGAGCATATTAACATGAGGGAATGGGTAACATTGTTGCTCCCGTCCCCGAGGTAGACGAGCTTCAATCCCTTCAACCGCCTGAACCTCTTCTTTATAGTATATATATCAGCCAGGGCCTGGCAGGGATGGAGAAGGTCTGTCAAACCGTTTATCACAGGAACCCTGGAGTTATTCGCAAGCTCGATTATATCCTTGTGCGCAAAAAGCCTTGCCATTATCCCGTCAACGTATCTGCTTAAAACCCTTGCGGTGTCTGCAATGGTCTCCCCCCTCTTAACCTGCAAATCCCCAAAATCCAGGTCAATTGCATGCCCGCCAAGCTGGGTCATGGCGACTTCGAAAGAAACCCTCGTTCTTGTGGATGGTTTTGCAAAGAGCATTGCAAGGGTCTTGTTCTTCAGAAGGGGTTTCGGTTTTTTAAGATGATCTGTCTTCCTGAATATTGCCTCGATTTCCTTCACACTCAAATCATTCACCGAAAGCAGATGTTTCACTCGCTTCATGCTATCTCCTTATGGTTGTCCCTCCCCTACCTTTCAATGCCCCCAGAGCGAATTTTGGGGACGTTATCACAACCCTCTTGCCTCCGTGCTGCAGGAATCGAACAGCTGCCTGGATTTTTGGTCCCATGGAGCCGGGAGGGAAATAGCCCTGTTTTGCGTATTTCTCTATCTCAGCCAGGCCAACCTCATCAAGCATCCTTTCCGAGGGTCTTCCATAGTTAAGATAAACACCGTCAACATCCGTCAGTATGAGAAGGGTATCCGCTCCAATTTCAGTGGCAAGCCTCTCTGACGCCAGGTCCTTGTCTATAACAGCCTCCACTCCCTCCAGCCCCTTGGGCTTTCTGACAACAGGAACTCCACCGCCTCCGCATGCAATAACAACGAAACCCTCGTTAAGGAGTCTCTTAATCTCCTTGGCTTCGATTATTTTTTTCGGGTCTGGTGAGGGAACAACCCTCCTGTATCCCCTGTTACTGTCCCTCTCAAGACCGGGACCGGGTTTCTTGAAGAATGGGCCTATAAATTTTGTCGGGTTCTTGAAGGCGGGGTCCTTTTCGCTGACCAGTGTCTGGGTTATAACTGTGATAACTGGTTTTTTCAGAATGTTTCCAAGGGACCTTTGCAATAGATAGCCTATCTCCCCCTGTGTCTGGGCACCGCAGACGTCCAGTGGCATGGGAGGGACAAGCTTTCTCGAAATCTTTTGCTGCAGAAGGATGTCCCCAACCTGGGGACCGTTCCCGTGCGTGAGAACAACCTTTCGATTCGCATCAATAATCTTCTTTATCTCCTTACACGCCTCCTCTATATGTTCAACTTCCTGGTGTATCGAGAACTTCTCCTTTGCCTTTAGAAGCGTGTTCCCGCCCAGGGCAATAATCACAGTTTCCTTCTCTTTTCTCTGCATGATTATATTTTGGTTTTCTACTATAAATTTTAGCTAAACCTGCTCTGCAAAACAATAAAAATCTTGAGGTAAAATATTATCCAATGAAGAACATTAGAATCCTTGGCGTTTCGTTGCTCGTTCTGGGAATTCTGATAATGCTCGGTTACGGTCTATACCATTTCGCCATTGCAGAGGATATCCCCCTGCTCATAAAGACCGGGGTTATCGTAATCTTCCTAGGAATAGTTGTTGTTCTGCTCTCCCTGATACGGGAGAGGTTAAGGGATTTAAAGAAGGAGAGGGAATATAAAGAGAAGTGATTTTATGGTAAACCCTATGCTCCTGCTCAGCGGAATCGGAATGATTCTGGTGGGAATCCTCATTCCCCTTTACTGGAAGAGAAAAACCCACGTAAGATTGAATTACTTTCTCTGGGGGGCAGGGGTTTGGATAATTGCTGTTGCTGTGAAGATTGTGATGGACTACACCATTACACAGCCGCTGAGCCTCTACATGCAGCCATACGGTCTTCTGACAGTCTTACTGGTGATGGGTCTTTACGTAGGTCTGAGAACAGGCATCCTTGAATCAGGCTTCTCCTACCTGGCAATCCTGAAAACCAGGCTTAAGGAAATGAACTACAAACAGGGAATAGCCTTTGGTATAGGCTTCGGGTCAATAGAGGCCCTGTTCCTAGGGATAACCTCCTTCCTAAATATCCTGATGTTTGTCCTATTTCCCGATATTATAACAATGCTGCCCGAGGCCTTTCAGGCCGTGATTATTTCACAGTTAAATGCAAGCTCCTGGATAATATTCGGTCCGATAATAGAGAGGATATTTATAGTGTTCATACACGTATTTTCAACGCTACTCGTGCTCTACGCTGTAAGGAAGAAAGCGACGGGCTACCTTATGTTGTCAATCCTATTTAAAACTCTGGTTGACGGTATTATACCGTGGCTTGTTTACAGCCTGCAACCCATTACAGAACTGCCAAATGCCTACATAATTGAAATACCCTTCATAATCCTTGCAATAATTGCTTACTTCGGAATCAAATGGATAAAACCAAAATTTAAAACAGATTTAAAGGAAATGGATACAGATATAATCAAGAAGGTTGTAGAATAATTGGTTTCAGTAAGGGTAGGCTGGGTGATTTTATGGCCAGGGACCCGGACCTTGGAGAGTGGAGAGCACCTGGATTTGTGTTCAGGACAGCTGGATTTTTCACTGGAGTAAGGGACGTTCTCAGAAATCCGAAGAAGGTTCTGGAGGATTTGGGAATAAAGTCGGGTTTTTCTGTTCTGGATTTTGGCTGCGGTCCCGGGAACTTCACTATTGCAGCTGCTGAGATTGTTGGTAAGGACGGAGAGATTCACGCCCTGGATCTTCATCCCCTTGCCCTTGAAACAATTGAGAAGAAAGCGGAAAGAAGAGGTCTGAAAAACGTGGATACTATATTCTCTGACCTCGAGACAGGTCTTGGGAATGGGAGTGTAGACGCTGCTCTGCTTTACGGTGTTCTCTACAAGACCGGTGATAAAAGGGCCCTAATAAGGGAGATGAGAAGGATACTGAAACCGGGTGGGCTGGTTTCCATATCAGGTTACAGAATGAGCAAAGACAGATTAATGGGTATGATGAAGGGGGAGAGATTCTCCCTTAGGGATTCGAAAAGAGGGATTCTCAACTTCACTAAAAGGAGGTGAGTATATGATGGTTGTGACTTCGGATCACATAGAGGGCAAGAAGGTTGCCAAGACCCTTGGAATGGTCAAGGGAAACACCATAAGGGCAAAGCACATAGGAAAGGACATCGTTGCAGGCCTGAGGAATATCGTTGGTGGTGAGATAAAGGAGTATACAGAAATGATGGCAGAGTCAAGGGAGGAATCCGTTCGTAGAATGGTAGAGGACGCGGAAAAACTCGGTGCGGATGGGATAATAAATGTTAGGTTCTCAACATCAATGGTGATGGGAGGAGCAGCAGAGCTTCTGGCCTATGGAACCGCTGTGAAACTGAAGTAGAATATAAGTTTAAGTCTCCTAGAGAGTTTTACTTCTTCACAAGCAGAATGAATCTCGCGGCAAGGATTACAATTATTATTATTGCTATTATTGCCACCACAACGGTTTTCCAGAGTGGCCTCTCACCACCAACTATCGCTCCTGTGATGTTCCCACCGACTGAGATGTTCAGGCTAATGTCCGGTTCCTCAGCTGTGATGTTCTCTGTAACAACAATGTCCATAACCTCCACCAATTCCACGCGTTCGGATTCTGCCTTGATGGTTACGGTGTAGGTGTCCTCCTCTACCCCGAAGTTCGGTGAGAGGTATAGATATGCAATACCAGATTCTCCTGATCCCAGGTCAAAGCCTGTGGGTTCCATATAAACCCAGTCCGGACCCTCAAGGGAAACAATGTAGGAAGCGGGTTTCTCCCCTGTGTTGCTTATCTCTACCGGAAGAGTGATGGCCTCACATTCATCGAGCGTGCATGGTTTTATCTTCTTTGTAGTCTCCACCTTAAGTTCAGCATTGTAGCAGCTATCCATTGATTTTACATTCAGGGCAGCTGTCTGTATGAGTGAGATGTGGTCAGAGTCTGCAAAGGCTGAAACCACGTAAACCCCTGACTCTTCAAACGGGACAAGGAAGGTCAGTTCGAAGCTCTGTAACTCGCTTGAGTTCAGCTCAAGGATTTCTGTTACATCCCCGTACCTGAGGGTGTAGTTGTCTGGGAGCTTGCCTGTGTTTACCAGTGTTACAGTGTACTTAACAGAATCATAAGGACAAACAGCCTGCATGTCTGGTTCTATGGTCAGGTTTGCAGAGTAGCAGTTCTCCACAATGAGACTTATCTCTGCATCATCGTATATCTCACCATCCGCGGCTGAGATTGTTATGGTTACTTCACCCTCCAATCCCGTGATATCAACCTCCAGCATGGTTGTTTGTATCTCGCCCGGGTTAAGGGTCATGGTGGTGGTTCCCAGGGTTCCCAGGCCCGGGGTCAACTGGTATGTGCTTTCAACTGTTCCTGTGTTTTTGACAGAAACATCAAAACTCACCGGAGGCATGTCGCCGCATACTGTGTACTCTGTTGGTGAAACTATGACTGCAACGCTCCTGCACTCCTGTGAGACTATGACAGAAGAAGCCTTTTTGCTCAGGCCGGGTTCTTTTGAAGACGTGACAGTGACGCTGAAATCCTGAGATCCTAGGATTCCGGGTGTTGCCGTTACCTTCACGCTGGTTTTCTGTCCAGGACCAAGGCTGGCCCCTGTCTTCTCGCTGGTTACCCACTCCGGGGTGTATATGGAATAGGAATCCTCATTCAAACCAGTGTTTTCAATCATAAGGGTGTAGTCAACAGATTTTCCAAAGCAAACGGTGTTCTCACCTGGTTGAATATCAACAGTGAAATCATAGCAATCCTTCACATCCAGTTCAAGTGTCTCTGAAACAGGTGTATAGTAAAGCGGGGAACTGGGATTAGTGGATTTTGCATATATTGAAACGGTGTGAAGACCCGTTGTCAAACCCTCGGGGTTCAGAACCACACTGAAGGATTTGTTTTCCCCTGCTTTCAGAGTCAATTCTGCCTCTGAAAAACCAGCCCAGTTAACCGAGGAGGACAACTGGAATATCTCCTCGAATTTGCCCAGGTTCTTTATCACCATGTCATACGTGACAGGGAATGCCTCCTCAAAACAGACCTCCTTGTGATCTTCCACCACGCTCAGTTCAGCACCCCTGCAAAGAAGAACCTCTATGCTCAGGGTCTTGGATATTTCTTCACCAGTGGTGGCGGATTTTGCAGTGACTGTTGCAGGGTAAGTTCCCGGTGGGACAGTGCATCCCACATTGATAAGGAAGAGGTCAAGGTTTCCCTCCTCCCCGGAAGCAAGGGTTATATCTTCCTGTATCTGCGAATTCCAGCCAGCCGGGACTGTTAGCGTGAATGTATAACTGTCAGTGGAACCCCTAAGGTTTTTAACAGAAACCGAAACGTGCTGCGGTGTTATGGCTGAGCAAGGGCAGACAGAGACCTCATCAGGGAAAACCGTCAGCTCAAAACCTGCGGCCATTGCACCCTGAACAAAAACGAGGGCTGCCAGAAATGTACTAAATACTAAAAGTGTTTTGTTATTCATAATCATTAATGGTGACTAAATCTTTTAAGTCTATGCGCAAAACCGAAAGGTTTAAAAAGTTTTCGGTTCAGCCGGTTCAATCTCAGATAACTCTTCTTCAGGCCTTATCCTCTTGAAACCGATGTAGAGCAGAATTGCAATTACTATTACTATGCCTATGATCACTGCAGCTAGGTTTGCTGATGCCGCGGTTAAGAATCCTGTCATTCCGGATCCTACCTCCTGGACTGGGGAGACGTAAAACTCCACTGTTTCTGTGAACTCCTTTCCTTCGTATTCTGCCTTTACTGACAGTTCAAGTGTATATGTTCCGGGTTCTTCAGGTGTTATGTACAGGTAAACCCTCTTGTCCCCTACATCCACCTCAAGGGAACTCGGATAAGAAAGCCATTCCTTCGAAACGCTAGAAACATCTATGGTGAAGGTCTGACCCTTAGCAGAGGTTATGTCTATGCTGACAATCCCTGTTGCGAAGTTCTCTATATCCAGTGAGGTTGGGTGAACATCAACAGAGGTTGTGTAGGTTGGGACTGGTTCTGGCTCCGAGCAATCATGCGGGCATGTCTGGTAGGATTCCCCATACTCGCACACGCCGTTGTAATTGCATGCCTGGGGTGGCTGTGTACCTGATCCCTGGACATTTATGGTAACAGTCCTCGCATCAGTGGATCCGCACTCTGCCACTGCCTCTACCCTGACATTGTGGCTCCCCTCAAGCAGGTAGAAGTTAAAGGATTTCGTGATCTTGGATCCTGAGTAGAGCTCCACCTTTTCTGATGCCCAGTATGAACTGTCTATGTAAAGCTTCACCCTTATGGTTTCCTTGCGGGTTCCGGTGTTCTTGACCTTTACCTTTACCCATGCAGGGGAACCCTCAGAAACCTGGGTTATATAATCAAACTCCTCAAGCGAAACACCGCAGGTTCCGTATTCTCCTCTACAATAACCATCTTCACACCTGTTGAAACAGTATGTTATAGAACTCCATGAGCAATCAGAGTTCTGGTATGCCCTGTGATAGGAATCCTTACACTTCCATCCGGGTGTGCAGTCATAATATCCGTCAACACAGTAACCATCAACACAATCCCCCGAACACAACTCCCAGTCTCTCCATTCATACTCGCAGTCAGAGTCCCTGTAAAGCCTCTGCCTCCAGTCACCATTGCACCTGTACGTGTCCAGGTATTCAGGGGTGCATATATTCCTGCAGTCAGTCCAGCATGTACTGGCTGTCTCTCCACAGTTACACAAACCGTCACCGCATGCATTGCAGTTGTAGCAATATTCGCCCTCGTTAACATCCACCACGACCCATTCTCCATCCTGGCATACCATGTATCTCGTGTTCGTGTAATCACAGTAGTCCTGGCCCTCAAACCCATACGGATTCTGGCACATGTAGGGCTCAAGGATGTTGTGAACTATTGTCTCACTGTCGTTCGCGTTACACCCTGCCTCTGCCCTCAGCTCGATGTTATACTCACCATAACCAAAGCTGTATGTATGTTCAACCTTTCTTGTCTGGGACGCTCTCAGTTCAAAGCTCCCTGTCCTTACTGCTTCATCATTCACATAGAAACCATAGCTTATCAGCTCCAGACCGGTTCCTGAGTTCTGGACGTAACCGACTATCTCGTCACCCTCAACATTCAGCCCGTAAACATTAACACCGCATGTAAATGCGAATGTTGGGGTGGATATAAGCAGAGCTAGGAATGAGAAAACCACTGCTGAAATCAGGAATCCATTTCTATAATCCATAATCTTTCTATGGTGTATACATTTATAAACTTTTCGGTTTTATACACTCTCAAGTAGTTACATAAATGGTAGACAAAGGCTTATAAAATTTTTGTCCATAAGGTAAATTATGACAACTGCCATGAATCTGATTGAGGGGTCTGTAAGCGAAGCACTGAAACATAAGTTTAAACACAGGGGAAACGGAAACGTTTACAAGAATGGTTATATAGACAGGTCAATCCATACTAAATATACCTACTGTTTTTTTAATGAAACTAAAAGGGGATCGGAGTACTTAACTTTCGAGGAGTTACAATATCTAGATTTGATAGAAGATTAGCTCGCATCCTGCTTCTTCCTCACGTTGTCCAGAAGCAGTCTCCTCTCTGTCCTTGCAACGGTCTCCTTTATCTGCTCTAATGTGTCTAGGTCTGATGTTATGGAATCAACACCCAGTTCCACCAGGTTTTCAACTGACCTTGGATCACTCCCGACCTCACCGCAAACTGAGACCCTTACTCTGTGCTGCTTGCATACGCGAACGATATGCTTTATCAGGTTTATCATGGCAGGGTTCAGCTCTGTATAGAGTTTGGAAACGCTCGGGTTGTCCCTGTCTATTCCCAGAACGAGTTGTGTAAGGTCATCACTCCCTACGGAGACGAAGTCTATTCCCTCCTTGCAGAAATTCTCTATATTCAGGGCAGCGGCAGGGGTCTCTATCATTATCCCTGTCTTTATGGGGAAATCCAGAAAGCTTTTCGCCCTCCTGAGCTCCTCAACACTTGAGATGAAAGGCAGAACAAGCATTACATTGTTCATTCCGTTCTGGTGGAGTCTCCTCAAAACCCCGATTTCCATCCTGAACATCTCAGGCTCATCAAGGCTCCTCCTTATTCCATGCCAACCCAGCATGGGATTGCTTTCTTTCGTTTCTTCCTCACCACCCTCAAGTTCACTGAACTCATCTGTCCTGACATCGAGGCTTCTGTAGAAAACCGGCTTGGGATAGAGTATTCTTGCTATTCTCTCAAGGGGGTTGTAAAGCATTTCAGAAAACGTATCTGGGTTGTTTTTTGCCAGGTATATGGGATGCCTGCCGGATTCTGAAAGGAGGTGTTCTGCCCTGAGGAGTCCCACACCATCTGATTCCCTTGCTTTCTCTGCCATGTCAGGCAGGGTTAGGTTGACCTTCACCTGGGTTGCTGTGAAATCCTTCGTTTCCGTAGGCAGGTCTGGTCTTAGGGGTTCTTCGTACGCTTCTGGTTCATACATACCCGGTATTCGGGATTCAAGGGGTTCGGGTTCCTTGAAATAAACCCTGCCATTAATGCCGTCAATCCCAATAACCTGGTTATCCTTTAAAAGGGTTGTTGCTGTTTCTGCTCCAACTATGCACGGGATCCCGAGTTCCCTTGCAAGCCTTGCAGCATGGCAGGTTCTCCCTCCGGAATCCGTTACTATACCTGATATCTTTTTGAAGGCAGGTATCATTACATCAGAGGTCATCATGGTAACCAGAATGTCCCCATCATTTATTTTGCTTAGGTCTGACTGTCCAAAAACGATCTTTGCGTTTCCCTTTGCAAAACCCGGGTAGATTCCAACACCCCCTGTGAGTGGTTTTCCCTCCAAAGCGTGCTCCTCGGCTGGCATGGGGAACCCCTTTATTGGGTGGGAGTGCAGAAGGAAAATCCTTCCCCTTTCCATACACCACTCAATCACCCTTGCCCCGTCCTGCCTCTCAACCTTGAGGGCAAGTTCCCAGAGCTTTATCAGTTCCTTCTCGTTTAAAACATCGAGCTCCATATCCCTCCTTGAGACAGACTCCCTTACGGTTTCTCCGGACAAGGGGTCCCTTTTCAGCATCCATAGTTTTCTCCTGATCTTCCTGTCCAGGATCTCTCCTGTTTCCTTGTCAAGAGTATATTCATCCGGGGTGACCAGTTCAAGCATGGCCTCTCCAAGTCCCGGTATGCCTTCAACAACAATCTTTGATCTGTCCTGGGTCTCTGGCTGGTATGTGAAAATGGTTCCGGATTTCTCAGAATCAACCATCTTCTGTATAACCAATCCCGTAGACGGGAATCCCTCGATTCTTTTCTCCCTCCTGTGAAGCATTGCCCTTGGTGTAAAAAGGGAAGCCCAGCACTGCTTTACCGCGTCAGAGAGCTTTTTCCCTCCCCTCACATTCAGGACTGATTTTCCCTGCTCCATGAATTCCCCTATCAGTGAGGTCCTTACAGCCAGCCATGCCTCCCCCCTCCCTGCTCTTATAAGGTCAAGGGCAGCGCCGCCAAGCTCCTTCGCTTCCTTCCCCACGCTTAGCTCCTCATAGGCGTCCCTTATCTCTCTCTCAAGGTAGTCCGGGACATTGGAATTCGTTATGATAGCCTGAATCTTTTCAGAGACCTCCCTTAGGGACTGGAAGTCCTCTGGATTGAGATCCTTCACAAGGTTGGCAATCCTGCTCTCGAGCTTGTTAGCCTTTGCGAATTTTTCAAGGGCCTGTCCTGTCAGGACAAAGCCGGGCGGAACAGAGAAATTTGACTTAAGAAGCTCGGAAAGGGAAATCGCTTTCGAACCTACATTTGGGTTATCTTTTTCAACATCCTCAAGCTTTATCACATAAGTAGGCTCTGTCTGTGTCATGATAAGTTATTAGTAAAGAAGTTTTTAATTCTTTGCCAGCAACATATCTTCTTAATCTGTTAATATGTATATATAATATGCCTGGGAAAATGTCCGGAGATGTTGAGAGCAAACTTGAGAGTGAAACAAAGAAATGGCTTGATAGGATTGAGGAGGAAGTCAAGAACATAAAGATCATCGGGAACGTAGAAAAAGAAAAGATTGATTCTGTGATTGAGAACATAAATGCGTACATAAGCGACTGCAGGCATTTCCTGGACAAGAGGGATTTCATAAACGCGTTCGAGGCTGTGGTTTACGCCTGGGCTATCCTAGAGACTTGTCAGCGTTTGGGGATCATCGAGAAATAGGGTGGACGTGGTCAAAATATATCTTGAGCGCTTCTTTGATATTATCTAAATCCTTGTTTGCATAGCCGTCCACCAACTCCATCTCCAGGAGTTCCCCGCCAAGATATGGATCATCTGTCATTAGCAACAAACCGGTTCCCTTGCTTTTTATCTTCTTGCAAAGATTCGCTATACCCTCTTCATACTCAACCGAACCCAGACAAACAACATCAAACTTTTCTGCCACTTCACCCCTGTATCGGAATGTTGCCAGAGCATCATAGCCATAATCCAGTAATTCCTTGAGAATTTGCTTCCTTAGTGTGTCATCCCCTTCAAGTACCAGTATGGATCTCTTTTCCATGTTAATTACTTCAGATTAAATTTTATATTTGCAATCACCAAGAAATTTTGAATTTATAAAGTTTTGATTTTATTTCTTTCTAAGAGAGTATGGTAATTAAAAACAAGGATGAACTTCACACAACACTCAGAAAATTACATAAGGAAGGAGTCAGATTAAATTCATATAGTTTGCAGAATAATCCTGAACACAGATTTATTTATGAGGCAGCCAAGAATTTTTATGAGGGCCGATTCTTCTGGGAAAACACTTTGAATGATGCTGGATTAAACGTAGATGATATTGTAATACAAAGGAGATGGAATAAAAATAAGGCTAAAGAATATCTTAAAGAAAGGTCTGAGAGCGGCTTGCCTATGAACACTGCTGCAGTAAAGGATGATGACACTCCTTTATACAAGGCTGTCATAACGTATTTCAGATCATGGGACTCTGCTTTAAGAAGCATAGGACTGAGTCCCAAAAAAATAAGAAAAACCAGAAAGCCCTACACCGTAACTGAGATAATCAAAGGTATAATTTCTTATCATCTTAAAGGGGAGGACCTTAACCCAAGCGTTATACTGAAAGATAAGAGAAAGAAGAAACTGAGAAGATTGGTTTATGTTTCAGATAGAAAATTCGATGGTGGTTGGGAAGAGGCTGTAGAGACCGCTGGTATAGATTATAGTAAATTCAAGATAAGAGAGAGGGAATGGGATAAAGAGAAAGTAAAGGGGGAAATATTAAAACTCCATGAAAGAGGAGAACCACTTAATACAAGTTATGTAATGGATAACTACAATTATCTGTACAGAGCAGGGTGTAATCATCTTGGTTCATGGGAGAAAGCAATTGAATATACTGGTCTTGATTATGATGAAATTAGAAAGATCTCAAGGTCATTAAGCAAGAAAGAAGTAATCAGTGAAATAAAAAGGCTCCATAATATGGATGTGCCTTTGGATATTACTTCTATCACTGAATATGATGACATTTCTGTAAGAACTGTTTTCTATCAGGCATGCGTGAAGTTTGATGGCGGGTGGGAAGAGGCGGTTAATAAAGCTGGTTTTGATTACAATGAGATAAGACTAAAGGGAAAATACACAGGAGAAGGATTAAAAAGAAAGGTACTTGAATTATATGAGGATGGAACAAGTCTTAGAGCAATTGATATTCAGAATGATCCAAAAAATAAAAAATATCATAGGGCTGTCATCAGAAGATATGATAGCTGGTATGATTTTCTTGAGGAGATAGGAATCGATAGTTCTGAGTGGATTTCGAGGATAGACTGGAAAAACGGGGAGACTGTAATTGAAGTCATGAATGGGATGTTTTCTGAAGGCATTGTGACAGGGGTTAGCACTAAAGATATCAAACTTGAGTATGCTGCACAGAAATATTTCGGAACTATAGAGGAAGCAGCAGAACAGGCGGGCTTGGTTTATTCAAAGAGCGGTAAGATAAGAAAGGATATGATAGAGAGAAACCCTGAGATTCTGAAGGTATTAATTAGGCGTAACAGGGACTTTATAAGAAATATAGCAAAGAGAGTGTATTGGGGTGCATTAGGAAGAGGGTTTCCGAGTATTGAAATGGAAGATCTCTTTCATGAAGCGATTATAGCCTTTATAGAAACAATACCCAAAAAACCTCCTAAGGTAGGACTAAGGAGATTCTGTTATAAGAACATATACTATAGATTGCTGAACATGAACAAGAAGTATGTTTCAGAGAAGCTCAGACACATACCATTCAAGAAAATTGAATTTATGCTTGGGGAGGAAGAATTTGATTAGACTTTTTTACAAAGCTGACTTAACGGACACTCCCTGCACAGCGGCTTGTTTTTGCAGAAATTCTTTCCCAGCTCCACAATAAGGGCATGGTACTCCTTGTAGAGCTTGGTTTCCCTTGGCAGATTTTTCTCGAAGTGTTCCCTTATCTTCTCGTAATTCCACTCACTTCTGATTAGACCAAGCCTTGAGAATATCCTTTTTGTGTAGGCATCCACAACGAAGTAGGGTTTTCCATAGGCGTAAAGGAGGATGGAATCCGCTGTCTCCCTCCCGATTCCCCAGATATCCAGAAGATTCTCCCTCGTGACGTCTCCTGAAAACTCTGCAAGCTTCCTGAGCTTCTTTGCCTTCTGGTTGTAGTATCCAGAGGGCCTGATAAGATTCGCTAACCTCTTTTCGGGTATTTTTCTTACACTTTCCCTCGAAACGATTCCTGCCTCTTTGAGGTTCCTGAGAGCGATTTCAACGTTCTTCCAGCTCGTGTTCTGCGTCAGAACCGCTCCGACCTCCACTTCCCATTTCCTGGGATGGAAGCCCCTCTGCATGGGCCACCAGTCTTGGGGACCGAAGTATTTAAGCAGAACCTGGTAAATCTTGAGCAGACTCATATTTTTTATTAGGTGAGGAAACAAATTAATAAACAGGGATTCGAATGAGAGGATTTTGGTATATGATAGAGGCCATTCTTGCAGGGATTATAATGATAAGCTTTGTCCTTGCTCTGGCAAGCGGGTATGTAAGGATTCCTGGAGAGTACGTGAGTCTGAAGGGTTATGAGATTTTGCATGAACTTGACCAGCAGGGGATTCTCAGGGGTTATGTCATAGACGGTAACTATTCAGGCCTGAACTCCCAGATAAAGCTTTTCGAATACAATCATTCCGTGCAGTTCTGTGACCAGGCAGGTAATTGTTCAGGAAATATGCCGGATGCTGCGGACATATGGATTGGTAACTATTACATAATAGCTGGGGAGGATCAATACCAGCCCTATCTGATTAAACTCTATATGTGGAGATTATGAAAGCACAGTTCTTCATACTCGGGGCAGTACTGCTTTGCTCACTGTTTTTCATAGGCCTTCCACCTGGGAAGCCCCTTACACAACTTCCCCTTCAGGACATGGATTATATTCTGCAAAACCTGGAAAATGAATTCCCCCATGCCCTTAACCTGGGCCTGGAGGACGGGAATCCCAGGCAGACAATGGAAGACTTCAGCTCATGGGTAAGGGGACTGACCAGTAACTTCCTTATGAACTTCTCATCATTCTGGGTGTTTGCAGAGGGGGATCCTGCAACAGGGAATGTGGTGGTTTCCCTGGGGAACTACATGGGAACCGATATGACCGTGAATGTGAACCTTGACGGGGACCAGAGAAATGTTTTTGTCCAGGACGGGGACTCCCAATCCACAACGTTCTCTTCGGTTGGTTCCGGCTATGGCTTGTCTGTTCAGTTCGGGAGCGAGGCCCGAAGTTTCACCTGGCAGAGGGACAAGGTCAATCTCTTCGTAATGATAGAACTGGAAAGGGGAGAAAACATCGCTAGAAGGAACGTTTTAGCTTAATCTTAAATTTCTTAGCATCAATCATACTATAGGAAGTGGTAACATGGAGGAAATAAGGTGTTACACCTGCCTGCACAATCTAAACAATATAGATCCAGATCATGCATATTATTGTGAAGAGTTAAGGATAGTTTTCCACGCAGACGAAAAGATGAGGGAAAATGAGATGAGAAAATATCAGAGACTTTGCAACGGCTACGAATTATTTGAAAAGTCAGCAGCAGAAACGTCCGAATAACTTATTGTTTCTTCTTCTCCTTTTTCCTGAACAACACCTTGAAAGGGGAGAATATGAGCTTGATTATCTTGACCCCTCCTGAGATGAAGGCGTACGCGAAGTATAGAACGACACCGAATATCGCGAACCAAAGAATCGAATTCAGGGTTATGGGGATGCTGAAGCCAAACATGTTCGCAACGAACGGGAAGGCAGCGGCTATCACCCCCACTATGATGGCCTTCATCACGGTCTGGAAAAGCTTGTAGGCAAGTATCAGGAATACGAAGAAGACTATTAACAGGAATATTGAGTTTACCTGCTGGAGCTGCGAGAAAATCTGTGTCAGGAATTCCAGGACCATATTTTAATTAAATGTGTTCAGTAATATATATGATAGTTATTGGTTTGGCTGGGCAGAGACTTTGTGGAAAGAATCTCTTCGCGTACTATCTCCGGAGGAAGTATGGTTTTTCGATTCTGGATTTCACCACCAACATCCTTGCCCCCATCCTGAGAAAGGAGGGAAAACCCGTAACAAGGGATAACCTCGTCAATCTTGCAATGTCCCTCAGGAAAAAATACGGGATAGATTTTCTGGTGAAGAAGCTCTGTGAGAGGATGGGGGAGGGAAAATACGTAATCGCTGGTATCAGGTTTCCAGAGGAGGTAATACACATTAAAAAACGGTTCGGGAAGGATTTCATTCTTATCGGGATTGAATGTGATGTCAGGATAAGGTACGAGAGAACCAGGAGAAAAGGAACCAAAGAGGACAGAGAAATGACCTATCTGGATTTCCTTGAAAAGGAAAAACTGCCCACAGAAAAGATAATCCCTGAAACAATGAAACTCGCGAAGCTCACACTGACAAATGAAAAAACAAAAGAAGACTTTTATGCAAAAATATATCAGGTGATGGAAGAAATAATATAAACACAACCTACAAAATAAAAAAAGCGAAAGCGGTTAAGCCTCGGTAGCTCAGTTGGTTTAGAGCGGCTGGCTTGTATTCGCTGGTCTTTTGAGCCCCTCGTGGTTATGACATAAAGACGGTCGTTTGAATCAAAAAAATGTGAACACTCAGCGACATGAGACCAGCAGGTCGGGGGTTCGACTCCCTCCCGAGGCTTAAGGCTCTCTTGATATCGGTTTACATCAAAGTCCGCAGGGAAAATGTGCTAAGCCCTCCCGGGGCTTCTTTAAAGCTGCCGCTAACCAGTTGTTCTAATTCGCTGAGAATCAATGCTCAACTACCTCTTCCTCTTCATGAAGCACTCTTTGCAGTAGACAGGTCTGTCTCCGCTGGGCTTGAAGGGAACTTCGCACTCTTTTCCACAATCTGCACAAACAGCCTTGTGCATCTCCCTTGGTCCGAAGTCTCTTCGCTGTCCAAACCTCTGTCCGCCATGTTCGCCGCGCCTTCTATCGAACGCCATTCTATTTTCTCCTTTCAGAATCCCGGTCAGCTCGTGTTTTATACCGGTCATCCAACTCAATCGTTTGCTTATGTTGTACTTATAATGGTCTCTGGTCATTTATAAAGAGATTGGTTCAAAGGAAAGACTTGTTGATAAGATGTTAAAAATTGTTTTTTGATTTAAAATTGTTTTGCAAAGTCTGTAAAAAGAAACTCGGGACCGGTTCCCCGGATTCTTTGCTAGCACTAATCTCCTTGAGAATTTGTTCCCTAATGTTCTGCATTATTTCGCCGTTCTTTGAGTTAATGATTGCCTGTATTATGTTTTCAGCCATGGGACCGAGTTCGGCTACGTCTTCAATGTAGCTTGGCTTATGAATTTTTTCGCCTAGGAAAACGTTCTTTATCCTGAATCCCTGTTTGTGGGCTGAGATCACGAGGCCTACATCGATTCCCCAGTCCTCCCTGAACTCCAGTTTTTCGAATATCGACTTTCTGGCTGCTATTTCGCCTTCAAGGGGCATGTGAACGTTCAAGTCCGGATAAAGGGTTTTCAAGAGCGGTTTTGCAACCAGCTTGGTTACAGGGGCGTCCAGGGGTCCACGCTTGTATTCTGCCTTGCATATGTCAGTCTCACCGTTTATTATCGGTTGTGTGAGCAACGTGATCCAGTCGGGTTCTATGCTCTCCATATCCGCATCAATAAAAACAACAATATCCCCCTTAGCTACATTCAAACCGGTCTTCATTGCGTTTCCCTTTCCCGGGAACATCTCCTTTGTTTGCAGAACAACCCTTGCTCCTTCCTTCTCTGCTATTTCCCTAGTCCAGTCATTTGAATAGCCATCCACTACTATAATCTCATCCGCCTTATTCCTGACCGCAGAAATAACCCTACCAATAGTCTTTTCCTCGTTTTTTGCAGGAATAACAACTGATATGTAGTTCATTTGGCTCTTGTATAATAATATTGTTAAACTTCTTTAAATATTCTGTATTTTAAAAAAATCAACCAAATGGTTTATTTTGGATACTTCTTTATAGACCATTTATATAAACCAAAACTAGCATGCTCCTTGTACTTTCTTAGCATTCCTTTGTTGACGTTTTTACTTTTCATCCAGGTATCCCTTAGGCCTGTCACATAAACAGGAGGAAGGGGTGATCCTGGTGTTGTCATAGAATTGAATTAGAAAAAAGAGTTAAATCACTTCTTGCTCTTTCCCTTCTCCCTTCTGCCGGATTCCTTTGCCTTTTCAATTGTGTATCCCTTGTCTTCCTTCTCCCATTTCATTGGGTGCTTGACAAAGTAATAAATCCCGACCCCAACAACTATCGCTACATAAATCACTATCCACACGACTATGAAAATCAAGATTATAAGAAGGGTTCCCAGGGCGAGTGGAATTATGTAGGGGAGGAGAAAAACGAATATTATGAACGCTATTGCAAGGGCAAGAAGTCCCAGTAACAGGGCCCCACCAAGCCTCGCGAAATACTTCTTTTCCGGCATCCTTATCTCCTCATCATGCTGCCCAGTAGAACGCCTGCAGCAAGGCTGCCTCCGCTGCCTCTGCGACCGGGGAGATATTCAGCAAGCTTTCCTGCAAGCTCACTGACCGGGAGGCTCTGCACCCACACCCTTCCGGGTCCTGTACAGGTTGCGAGGAACAATCCCTCACCTCCCCATATCATGTTCTTGACTCCCTTGACCCTCTCAACCGAGTAGTTAACAGAGAGGTCAAACATTGCAAGGTTGCCGGTGTCAACCCTTATCTTCTGTCCAGCTGCTAAGTCTATCTTGGTTACCTCGCCGCCTACATTGAAAAAGGCAATACCAGGCCCCTTTATCTTTATGAGTATGAGTCCTTCGCCCCCGAGAAAACCTGCACCTATTTTCTTTGTGAAGGTTGCATCAAAAGTAACGGATTTCTCAGAGCACAGGAACGCGTCCTTCTGCGCGATCAACACTTCGCCTTCCCTGAGCTGCAGTGGTATGATCTTCCCTGGAAACTCAGAACCAAAGCTTACAATCCCCTTTCCTCCCTGGCCTATGAAGTTAACGAGGAAAAAGGACTCGCCTGCGAACTTCCTCTTTATCGCGCTCCACAAACCGCCTTCCATCTTGGTTTCCATCCTCACGTTGTCGCTCATGAATATCAGTCTTCCGGATTCCGAGACTATCGTCTCGCTCTCATCAAGCTCTATATTCAGGATCGGCATCGTGGTTCCCTGCAAATCGTACTTCATGCTAAAAAATTGGCATGCGTATTTAAAAAACAGAGCCCGTTTAGGGGGCTGCAAGCATACCCGTTATGGCGTAGGAGCCGAAAATGAGTATCAGTATTGCCAGTATGATTATCGCTATATTCGACCTGATGAATTGTTTTTTGTCCATATGATATATTTAGCCACTGGTTTTTTAATCCTTTATGTTTAGCAGTTCCTTTATCTTTTCCTTGTCGAAACCGACTACCATGTTTCCGTCTATCTCTGTTACAGGAACCCCCATCTGGCCTGATTTATCAATCATTTCCCTTGCTGCATCCCTGTCAGTGGAAACGTTTATGTCCTCAAATTCAATGTTATGCTCCTTTAGGAAGTTCTTTGTCATTGCACAGAAAGGGCAACTCGGAGTGCTGTAAACCTTTACCTTTGGCATGGTTTCTCCTAATCCAGAACCTTTACCTCAACCTTGCAGAGGTTCTTGAACTTTATGGCGTCCTCCTTTGAACCTATTATTTTCCCCCAGTGCATGGGTATCGCTATAGCGGGTTTAATAGAGTTAGCTGCTTCTGCCGCTTCTTCTGCACTCATTGTGTAGGTTCCCCCTGCAGGCAGGAGGGCAACGTCTATATTCTTCAGGTTCTCCATCTCAGGTATCCTGTCCGTATCTCCAGCGTGATATATGGTCTTTCCTGCAATCTTTACAACAAACCCGACACCGCTACCCTTCGGGTGGTATGGCTTTCCTATGTTGTACGCGGGAACAGCTTTTATCTCTATATCCTTTACTGATATCGTTTCCCCAGTTTTTATTTCCCTTATTTCAGGGATTTTTGAAGAGCAGGATTCCGGTCCGATTACAATGGTTTCTGGTTTCTTTACGGAGTTTATAGAACCGGGGTCACAGTGGTCGTAGTGATCATGGGTTACCAGTATTATGTCTGCCTTCTCTCCGCCGGGTATCTTGAAGGGGTCTACGTATATTACCTTGTTCTCTGCCTTGAACTTGAAGCTTGCGTGGCCCAGCCACTCTATGTCAACATCGCCTACTGTTATGTTTTTCGGCATGAAACCGCCCCTTAAACCTAGATTATTGATTAATTGGTTTTTGATTTATAAACCTTTATAAAATCATTTCAAAAGCAATGTTATAAAACTTTTTAATCAGCAGGAAACAAATAATAATCATGCTCAAGTTCCCGGTAACGTTCCTGCTTGCGTTCGGTGCATGGATATTCTTTACAGCCTCCCTGAACATCCAGGAACTCATCGCTGGGGTAGTGGTATCCCTTGTTATCGCGTACATAGCCAAGGATTTCATATTCCATGGAAAACCCAACAAGGCCCTGAATCCCGTTAGGTGGGCAAGGTTTGTTGCATATTTTTTCATCTGGCTGTACCTGGAAATCGTAGCGAATCTGGATGTTGCCTACCGTGTCCTGACAGGGAAGATAAGACCAGCAGTAGTCGAGGTTCCCACGAGGTTCAGGACCGATATTGGGAAGAGTTTAATCGGGAACTCCATAACCCTTACTCCAGGAACCCTTACTATAAAGGCTGGTGAGAACATGTTTGTCCACTGGATAGCCTACAGTAAGAAAAAAAGGATTGGTAGCTTGTTTGAAAGGTTTGGCTTGGGGGTGACAGAGTGATTGAATACCTCTTCATGGCTGCCGGGATAATCGCATTGATTAGAGCGGTTGCAGGACCCACCTTCGCTGACAGGGTGATATCAATAAGCTCGGTAATAAGCTTAGTGGTTTTCCTTATGGTTCTTCAGGCAGTCACATCAGGAAGCCAGATCTATCTTGACATAGCAGTTGTCCTCATGCTGCTATCCTTTGTGGGGACGCTCGCAATTGCAAAATTCATCAAGGTGAAAGAAACATGATAGAAATTATAGTTCAGGTAATGCTCTACATAGCAGGAATCTTTGCAATAATAGGTTCCCTGGGGCTGATAAGGTTCCCGGACTTCTACACCAGAACCCA
>DAOVCJ010000004.1 GCA_030670085.1 Candidatus Aenigmatarchaeota archaeon | reverse complement strand
TTGTGCACCTGACCGATTCGAAATGTTTCCATATCCTCCCCAGACGATTTTAAAGGTTACGTCATCCTCCTCTATGTCTATTGGTTTGGATGTGGTTAGATTCGAGTTGGAGCTGTTGTCTGTTAGGTTGAACCTGTAGTAAGCAGAGGAGTTTATGTCATTGCAAGTGAAGTTGTGGGTGAAGTTCATGTATGTCCAAGATGAGCATGATTGGCATTCCTGGGTTTCTATGTCAGTCCACCCTGAGCCAGTGTCTATCTGCAGGGTTATGTTCAGATCATCAAATTCGCCTGTGGAGTCTTTGGCCTGGACTGAGAAATTCCAGTTTTCACCCCATCCTGCTGATACGCTGGATGGTTTGTCTCTTGCTAGCATGTTCTTGTAAAGAGGTGGCCAGTTGACCTGTATATCAACTGTTAGGTTCTCGGTTATGTTGTACTGGTAGCAGGTGTCTGATGCTGGGACATAGGCGTACCAGGTCTTGTTTCCTCCAGAGAAGTCTGGGCTTACATAGAAAGACACGTTCGCAAATCCTGTATCATTTGTATAAGACTGGTTAACGAACTGCATATCACCAGATGCATTCTCTACGTCGAACTTGACTAACGGGTATTCTCCTGTTGAGAAGCTCTCTGTTATGTTGTCTAGATCGTAAACCCTTACCTCAAAGATTGCTGGAGATGTTGGGGTTGCTTGTGAGTTGTTACCTGAGATGTATGTGACGTTTATGTCTGCTTTTTGCAATTCAAAAGTATCATCCTCTCCATAATATTGAGGGAAGCTGTCTGTGTAAACAAGGTTCCCCTCGGTATCGTTTGCCCTGAATCTAAATTTCATCCATTCTCCTGCATAACCAGAACAAGGATAGGTTTTGCTAAAATTCAGTGTCGTATATCCTTCTGTGGTATTACTGCAGTTCTCGCAGGTTTTCCATCCAACATCATACCATGTTTGCCCCAGTATCTGTTCCTGAAGCGTTAAATTGACTATATCTCCAAGGTTATCTGCCACCCTTACTGAGAAGTTATGCAATAAATTCCAAGAGTTCTGTCTTGGTGTGACATTCGCCTCGGTAAGACTTGGGCTTGTTGTCATGTAGAATATGTTTTCCTTTACCGTTGTGTTTTCATAATAATTCGTGTAGTTTGACCACATTGTCACATTGTAGTAACCTGCTGATGTTGTTTGATCAGGGTTCCAGTTGCACTTGTACACGTTTGCTCCAAGCCTTTCTATTGGTGTACAGTTTGTAGTATAACCTCCTGTTGATAGGTTGTAGCTTATTTCTGTTGTCTCGTTTAGTGTGATTGGCTCCTCACAGTAGTTTTCAACAGCACCCTGTACGAGTATGGTATCTGCTGCAGTATAGTTTTCACTCCCATCCGGAAGGTCTATTGTGTTGCTTAGTGTCCCGATGACTGTGAAGTTCCAAGTATCCGATTGGTCATCTTGGCATAAATTCGGGTCTTCTGTTGTTGTTATTACCGTATACCAATCGTGATCTCCTACCTCGTACTCCTCATCAACTAATGGTGTTGATAGATTATCACATGTTGGGAAGAAGCTGTAGTTTACATGACCAGAAGCATTTGTTTGTAGAGTCCTCCCAGAATCCCAGGTAGCGCCTGCTCCAGAGCCCACTTTGGTTATGTATAGTTTAACTGATTTTCCTTCTTCAACCGCATTACCACCATAAGTTATATTCACCCAAACATCAGTCCAGTTGATTTCATCAATGTTGCTTGCATTGTAGTAGTCAAAATTTACTCCCCTTATTCTCAAATCCCTGTTTGCAGCGGTTTCCCAAGCTGTTAAGATGGTAGATTCGTTTGTCCAGAGACTCACGTTGCCTGTTCCACTAACACTGAAGTTTCCAATTTCAATCCAAGTGGAGCCATTGTATATTTCCAGCTGCAAATCAGGATCGTTGTTTCCTGCTGCTGCAGACCCGGAGTTGTTGTAGACAGAGATGTTAATTATGACTGTGATGTTTTTGATGTTGCTTATCTCCTCTGAACTCGTGTCATTGTAAGTTGTCCAACCGGTTGTTGACTCTGTATCACCTGGAGTTGAGAGAATGTAGGATATATTAATATCATCAAAGTATCTACCATCATTAGTGCATGCATAGTTATCATATTGTGTGATTTTAATTGCAAAGGAACTGTTGACTTCGCTGCAAAAATCAGGGTCTGCTGATATGTTCACATTCGCATTTGTCCAACCAGAGGGATCTACCAGATTCCCCAAAGCATACCAGTAATTCCCATCACACGTAAAGAAATAACCATCACAGTCCGAATCATCTCCGGAGTGGTCAGAACAAGCAGTATTCTCATCACCGGTTTCTTCGTGGTAAAAATCCAGAATTATATTGCTTGCCCCTGTGAAACTATAGTTTGTCTTTAAAATATTCGTTTCTTGGTTGTTATCGGTGTCAACATCCATCCTCAGGAAATAGGAGTCAGTTCGCGGTGACATTGTGCAGGCGCTTGTCTCTGCTGTTGTTCTGTTGTAAGTTCCCGGGTCACCAATAACAGTCCAGTTGGAAGTTAAACCATCTTCAAAACCATCAAAAAATTCTTTAAAAGTTTCTGATGGTCCTTGTGCTTTTTTCTGGGTTTCTCCTGGTTCCTGATCATCTGTCTGTGTAAAGCCTTCTCCATATTTAACCAGAACTACCATTGTTAAGTTTCCGGCAGTAGCACTCCTGTTCGTGTTGACGTCATGGCCGGACAAGATTTCGTATTCGTAATTCAGATCGGGGTTGCAGGGTATAGACATGGTTACAGTCAAGGATGTTTTTCTGTCCAAATCAAGTGGAGCACTGTATGGGGTGTATGGATCTTTGGTTACTCTTAGTGTGAATGGAGAGAACGCTTCGTTGCCTGTGTAGTTGTACAGAGCATAAGTTACTTCCTGTTGTGGTATGGTCCCATCAGATGACGTATTGATCACAAAGACTGTGTTTCCATTCACATCGGTTAGATTAACCGTGGCATTTTCTATCGGATCCCCGTTCGGGTCCTGAACTGTTACATCAAGCGTATACTTTCTGAAGAATGTTCCATTGTCTGAGAACCATGTGAAGTTCCAAGTGTCTGACAGAATGTTAACTGTGGTACCATTACCGGAAGCTGCAGAGAATCCATATCCGTCTTTAATGTTTAAGGTTCTGTCATCGGTTTCAACTACTCTCCCTTCGTTACTGCTATTACCCAATATGAAATCAACATAAGAGATATAGGTTGTGCCTGTGCTTGTGGTAAAGGTATCAGACAGGTTGGCCTGCATATAGTCATAAATATTACTTAATGTTTTGTTTTCTGTGATGGTGATGTTTCCCCCATAGTAATAGACTGCTCTCACCATCTTTCCGTTATACCCGGATGATATGTTAACAACACCGGTTTCATAATTCACAGTATAATTGGTTGAGGAAATTAATTTGGATTCCTGATACGTATAAGTGTCTTCTATTGGCAAACTCTCGTCGAACAAGGCAAGATATTCTGACTGGGGAATCGGACTGTTATCTAGTGTGATCTGACCGCTGGAAACGGTTTCACTTTCGTTTGAACTATAATTCATATTTAAGGGTGGAGCGTAGATTATTCCTGTCTGGGCTTTGGCTTCAGACTCTGTCATATTTATGTAATTATTATCCAAAAGTTGCTGGGTAAGGCTTCTGGGTTCATCGAAAATTGATATACTTTTGATAAACACTTTTCCGTATTTCTTGTAATCAATTTGGTGTGGTGTGTAAGTTGCCCTCTCCAGATATACAGGCGTTGATGGGTTGGTTGTCGAATCGTTCCAATATTTTCTGTAATTCATTACCTTTTCGTCAATAGTACCGTTGGCATATGTCAGATTATTAAATATCAAATCTCTTCTCACATCCCTTCCAATAACAGTGGCGTTTTCAATTGGTTGTCCTGTTATGTCCAGTATTTTAACGTTATAGGTATTCTGGAGCATGATCCATCTATCGTTAATCGTTCCTCCTGGAGAAACCCCTGAACCACAAGTATCCCATGCATCTTGATAACTATCTGGACATTGGGAGTTACCGTATAATAGACTTTCATTAATTTGGGAGTCTATTACATACAGGTTGTGATAACCTATTCTTATATCAAGGTCGCTGTTGTAGGACACGTAATTCTTGACTTTTCCGTTTGCATAGCAAACCCTTATCCCAGCACAGGCATCATGTATATTTAAAACATCCCAAGGTTTCTCTGCCACACCACTGATCTCTACACCATACCTTCCGTTGAAGAATGCATAATCACTTACACTGGAATTTCCTGGGAGGTATACTATTACATAGTTATAATGTTTAAAGGCTCTCTGAACGGTAAGCATTCTTATCTCTACGTATTGCGTTCCGTTTCCTCCTCCATCAATGCCTGTGGCAGTTGACCCAGCATCTATATTATTTCTTTCAGTTGAGGAGTAAACTTGGTATCTTGAATCATAAAAGTATAATGACCCACCGGGGACACCATCAGTTGAACCATCATCCCTTGCACACATCTTGGCTTGATCGCAAATCTGTTCCGTGCTGTAATTGTTGTAGGTATTCCATACACTACCTTGCTGTGGACCACCCTCAACAAATGCACCTGAGATTAAATGTCCCTTCTCACGCACTTCAAACCAGAAGTCTAATCTGATGAGTTCGTTGTGAGTCTCGAACCACGTTATGTTTACATCATTACCTATTCTTGTTCTTGGGATGTTGTAGATGTAATTGTCAACCTTTGTTAACTTCAAGGAGGATGGCATGCTGTCGTCGTAGTCCACGAAGTTGCATGCAGTACTCCTAGTATCACAACAGGTCCCATTGTTACCTGTAATGTTTACTATGGCGGTTGTCCATGTAGTTGAGGACCAGGTAAAACAGGGGGGAGAGTAGTCTGTATTTTTTGCATACTTCTTATCACCAGCGTATTCAAATTCCAGTAAGTGCGTACCCTTTTTCAGGATCATTGTTGATATCATCGCTTCTTCCGAGCAACCCCAGTCCTCTGCGATTACTGATGCTCCATTGAAGACATACTCAGCTTCACTTTCTCCACATTTCAATTCAAGAAATTCAAGCTCAGAAGAGCTTTCGTTTAGAAAATTAATTACAAGGTCCCCAGTACCGCTGGTAACGAACCTGACCGTCCAGTTCTCTCCCTCCTCTGGCTGTCGGTGCGCATCAAGAATGATTATGCCTTGCTTTTTTCCAGATACATTATTTAATCTTCTAAAAATATCTGGGCATCTGTCGTCTGTACATTCGGATAGTACATTAAAACCCAAGAAAGTATTATTGACCTTTATGCTTGGAGGATATATAATCTTGGTTGTCTTGAAATCGTTATACGCTCTCTGGATTCCCAACTTTTCAAGTACTGTTCTTGCGCCTTCTTCAATACGGATATTGTTTTCAGCAGTAGTGGCAAAAACCTTATAGGTTGTATCATAAAGAATCAGGTTTCCACCGGGCTCGACCAACAGTGCGGTATTGTTATCAAGTTCGTATGATCTGGAAATATTGGTTTGAAGCAAACCTCCTCTGAAGGGGATGCCTCCTATTAGTTCACCAAACTTCAGGGTTGCATTATTTTTGATTATCCAGGGTTTCTTGATTGTCATCTGTTCGAGTTCGGATGTGACCCAGGTTTCATTTGTTCCGTCACCAAAAACAATCCTTGGATTAAAGCTGTAATAGTGATCGATTTTGATTATCCTGTTCCAACCGTTTTGCTGGTCTGCTCTGTAGATGTCCTCCAAACTGCAGGGATTTGATTCGCTGCAGTATGTACCGTTGCCTACGATTGTTATAGTATCGGTTTCTGGGTCATAGGTTATGTGGTTTGTCTGAACTGAGGGCGAGCATTTCACAAATATGAGAAAACTTTCTAGATATTTTGAACCTTCTCCAGTATCAACAATAAGAAATAAACTGAAATTTCCGCAAGAACTGGCCTGAACCTTCCACGATAAGACTACAGATTCATCTGAATCAATACGAGGTATAAATTTAACCAGATTATCGCCCTCTAATCCGTGAGGTAAACTTAATGTGATGGTTACGTTTTCCGAAGTCGCGTAAAGAGAGGTAATTGTTACTTTCACTTCAAATGATTCAGATTGATTTACTTTAGCAGGAAATTCTATTTCCTTGATTTCAATTTCCGGTTCTGTTTTGTTCAGATGTTTGATATGTATTTTTTTCTCAGCTGAGGATGGGTTTATGTAATCATGGCCCTGGAACTCGGCTTTTATTGTCTTTTCTCCAAGAGTTTCACCAGATAAATCGTATTCAAGGTTTGCAAAGCCGAATGGGTTGGTTGGACTTGATCCTATCAAAACATCATCAAGGAAGAATTCTATGTCTTGATTTCTGAGAGCAGAATCGTTATCAAGATTCAGACTAGCCTGGATAAAGATAGTTTCGTTCTGATACGGGTTTGTATTATTTACAAAGATATTCATTTGTGAGTTTGCATATATCTCTATCGTTTTTGTGATCTCGATAGTTTTTTGTAGGGTATCATTGGTTATATTTTCAAACGCTTCGGAATCCAACACTAGATTTCCCGTCAGGTTGGTTATGTTGGTTGCGTTCTGCGCAATCACAGCGCCGGAGACCAAAACTATGAAAAGTGCAGCAACCAATATTTCTGACTGACCAAGCGTAGATTTCATTCTTTTTAATCCGAATTTCCTACTCACTATAGCTCACCCTGGTCTTGATATCGTTCAGGCCCAAATTGGAGGAAAGGGAAGCGGCAGCAGTTATGTTGTTCCAGCAGGAGGTTTGTGGAGCAACTTCTTGACAATCAATGCTACCGCTCCCTGATAATATGATAAAACCATCTGGCAGAATCCATTCTATACTAACGTCTTTCGCCAGTGCAGAACCCATGCTTATTGCATAAGCGCTTATCTCGAATGGTTCGCCCCTCGTTACCTTGTCAGGAGAGATTATCCCGACATCTAGAATTGCTTTCGCTTTCTCTGTTTCGTTGATAGTTTCATTTATTTCTGGTATCACTGGCTCTGGCTCAAGGGTTTCATTAATCCCAGTTTCGTTTGCTGTCTGGTTTAATTCGTCAGGAATTGTTACATTCTCCGATGCTTCCGTTTCGTTTGTGTAATTGGATGGAATTTCAATTGTTTCATTTTCCTGAGTTTGATTTATTGTTTCATTTGTTTCCTGTGTTACATTTTCTGGTGGGTTTTCTTGAGTTTCATTAACCTCTGTCGTATTATCTTCTATCGTAACGTCAACACTCTCTTCAATCGTATCTGTTGTACCATTCTCTGTATCCAGTAAAGGTTCGGTTTCATTAATTATTGGAATTTCTGGGGTTTCTTCTATAATATCTCCGGTAAAGGTTGAATTGATAGTCGAATTCTGCGCGATGATTACGGTTGTGGGTATGAGGAGTAGGAACAGGAATATTGCAAGAATCTGAACCTGCCCCAACTCCCTTCTGCCTTTGGCTAAGGCTTCTCTCCCAGAAATTAGTCGTTTACTATGCATAGGGTATACCCACAATATAGTCTCAAGGTGTCGACGTATATAATATAATTGGATAGCTAACCAATCGAAACCTTTAAATTGTCGACCGACAAATCTATAGTATGATTGGGTTTCGCAGGGGAGTGGATAAGAAGAAGAAAGAGATGCTGGATTCCCTACTTATTCTTAAAAACAAGTTACAGAAGGAAAGGATTAAGGTTCAGAGGGGGGAGGAGATAAAAACCCCCTGGGTTGAGCAGAAGATGGAGGATATCCTCTTCAGATTGAGGGAGATGGAAAAGAAGATAGAGGATGTGAAGAGGGACAGAATTTATGAGTTTCTGGAGTATGAAAAACTTGCAACAAGAAGCCAGCAGATTGATGGAGAAAGTGTAAGAACCTTGAAGGTGAAGGGGATGATAAAGTCACTTCTCGGGGAGCACAAAAAGCTTACCACCCCGCAACTGAGCAGGTTGATCAATCTTTCTAGGACAAGATGTAGCGAATATCTGAGGGATATGGAAAGAAGAGGGACTGTCAAGGGAACGACAGTTCGACGCCAGAAGTTCTACGAGCTTGCTAAGAAGTGAAACAATTTTCTATTTTCAATATCATGCTAAACTGTCTATTTCCGTCGATAGGTTTTTATATCAAATCTTTTAAATATTTACAACGCTAAAGAAACTTATATTATTTTTGGTATTACTGGTATTTGTTTTATCAGCAGCAAGCTACATGACCGGATACATCGCAATCGAAATCCCAAAAGGGATGAAAATAAGTATGTCTATTCTGACTGATACCGAGACCTACCACTCCGGAGAATATATGGAGGCAAGGGTTTCTACAGCTTGTAGCAATGACTTGGGTTCTGCGATAGTCAGGTTTTACGGTATTGAAGACAGGTTCGGGAAATACAGGATTAATGAAGAAAAAGTCATTCGAATCAATTCGCCTGGGAATGAAACTGTATTTTTGGTTACTGTGCCAAGATGCTATGGATGTGCTGGAATCTCGCCCGGGGAATACAATCTAACAGCAGAACTGATATACAGTGGTGAAGTTATTGGAAACACCTCAAAAACCATAACCCTTGCCAAGTAAGTTTACTTTCCAAACCATCTTCTGAGTCTCGGGAACCTTGGTGAATAATATTCCTGACCTATAAGGTTTGCTGCAACCTTTCGGAAAGCGAGGGAGGCTGGGGAGAATGGTTTGTATTTTATTATCGGTGTTTTTTCAAATAAGCTCTTTTTCACATTCTTGTCCTCGGGTATCACGCCTATAACAGGAACATCACACATACCCTCAATCTCCTTAGGCTTTAGTTCATACTTGTCCTTCACCCTGTTCAGAACAATCCCCATTGGCTCCTTTCCCATCTCCCTTGCAATCTTTATAACCTTTAGAGCGTCAGTGACAGCTGGTATCTCAGGGTTTGTAAGAACAAGTATCTCATCTGACGCCTTCAGAACGAGCATGCTATCGTCCCTCAGACCTGGAGGAGAATCGACCAAGATCAATCCCCTCAGATCATTAAGCAGGGATTTAAGCCTGTAGGGAGTTGGGACCCTGTTTAGGTAGTTAAGGGATATGGACGCGGGTATAAGCTTCAATCCCGAGGGGTGTGTATATATTGCGTTTGTTATCGGTATGTTCCCCTCCAAAACATCCTGAAGGCCCATAGGGAACTGGTAAAAACCCAGCTGAAGACCAAGGTTCGAGGTTGAGAGGTCAACATCAACCACAACAACATCCTTTTCAAGCTCTATAAGGGATAGTCCAACATTCGCAACAAATGTTGTTTTTCCTACACCCCCCTTACCAGAAACAACGCCTATGATTTTTTCCATACAGGAAAATTGTCTTTAAAATATAAATACTTTCGTTCGTTACTCAGCCATCTCCCACTTCATCCCATAATGAATCAGACCACCACTTCCATCCTCGTATATCTTCCTGAAAACCGCCCTGACCGGCTTTCCGGTCTCTACCTTGCTGATGTCTCCCACTATCTGTCCTGAAATCCTTGCTCCTTCATCAAGCTCTATTATCGCTGCAGCGTATGGGGCATATTTTTCAAAGCCTTCTGGTGGAACCCTGATTATCGTATGGGACACTATCTTTCCCTTGCCACTGAACTGAAAATCATCCAGGTTTCCCCTTCTTCTGCAGTTAGGGCAGAGGTTCCTCTTGGGAAAGAAGACCTTGTCGCATGTGTTGCACTTTGTTCCTATGAGGTTATACTTGGATTTCTTCAGCCTCCAGAACAATGGAACAGATGATTTGTACGGCATAAATATCTCCTATTTTGGTTTATCTCTCCCGAATATATTCACAACACCTGTTGCGCCCGAACCCCCTATGTTCAAAGCCAAACCGATTTTTGCACCATTTACCTGCAGTTTACCATAGTCTCCTCTAAGCTGCTTCACAATATCAGATATCTGCCTTATTCCCGTTGCTCCAACAGGATGGCCTATGGATTTCAAACCACCGGTCGGGTTTATGGGTTTCTCAGCATCTCTCGCGATCTTTCCATCCTCCACAAACTTTCCTCCCTTGCCCTTTTCGCAGAAACCAAGGTCTTCTATTGCGATTATCTCGTTTATTGAGAAGCAGTCATGAACCTCTGCTATGTCAATGTCCTTGGGTTTCAAACCAGCCTGTTCATAGGCCTTCTTCGATGCAACCTTTGTGGAAAGAAGTTCTGTCAGTGATTTCCTGTGATGAAGAGCTAGGGTATCCGAGGCCTGGC
Source organism: Candidatus Aenigmatarchaeota archaeon (assembly GCA_030670085.1). GTDB lineage: Archaea > Aenigmatarchaeota > Aenigmatarchaeia > QMZP01 > QMZP01. The sequence goes on along the minus strand of DAOVCJ010000004.1, from coordinate 37,525 downwards.
CAGAGCCAAGAATCCATATTGGGTTTTCGAATCTCTTTGCGACCCTTTCTGAAACCAGAATGACAGCAGTCGCACCATCGGTTATTGGTGAACAGTCCAGAAGCCTGAGGGGGTCTGATATGAGGGGTGATTTCAGTACCTGTTCTATAGTTATCTCCTTAGGAAATTGGGCAAGCTCATTCAGTGCCCCGTTCCTGTGGTTATTCACGCTGACCATTGCCATTTGCTCCCTTGTTGTTCCGTATTTTTCCATATGCCTTCTTGCCATCAGGGCATAGAGGCTTACGAATGTCAGGCCTATTGCAGATTCCCATTCCTGGTCCCCAGCACCCATTAGAGTAGCGATTGCATCGGTTCCCTTCAGGTCAGTCATCTTCTCTGACCCTGCTGCCATGACAATGTCATACTGTCCGCTCAGAATTGAAAAATATGCTTCTCTGAATGCCAATGCGCTTGATGCGCATGCTGCCTCACACCTGGTTGCTGGTATGGGAATCAAACCAGCCTGGTCAACTGCAAGAGCAGCAAGATGTTCCTGTCCTATAAACCTGCCAGCAGACATATTTCCTATGTAAAGGGATTGTATGTGCTTTCCGTCTATTCGAGCATCCTTCAGAGCGAGTGCTCCGGCCTCTGTGGAGAGGTCTCTGAGGGATTTCTCCCAGTGTTCATCAAATTTTGTCTGCCCCGCACCAACAACAGCCACCCTCATAACATCACCAAAATCATTAAGCCTTGAGCTTCCTCCTGAGCTTTACATAGAGCCCGTAATCGATGTTTTTCTTGTTTTTTATGTAGTCCTCTGTCTTCTTTGCCTTGTCCCTTCTCTCTAGGATATTATCTGTAACTATGAAAGAGAACGAATCCGACCCGGCTCCGGAACCATATGATGTCATCAGTATCCTGTCACCTGGCTTTGCCACATCCAAAATAGAGCATAATCCTACTGGGCTTGAACCTGAATATGGGTTGCCTATCCTATTGACAACGAATCCCTGCTCAATCTGCTCTTTTGAGAAGCCAAGCATTTTTGACGCCGTCAAGGGAAACTTTCCATTGGGCATATGAAAGACAACATGATTGAAATCGCTTGGTTTTAAGGATAGTTTTTCCATCAGCAGCTTGGATGCAGATACCACGTGCTTGAAGTAGGCAGGCTTTCCTGTAAACCTTGCTCCGTGAGAAGGATAATCCTCACCCTCCCTCCTCCAGAAATCACTTGTATCCGTTGTGAAAGAACACATGCCCTCAAGGGTGGCGAGGGGGTCTTTTCCTATAACAAACGCGCCAGCAGCGGCTGCTGCTGTGTATTCCAGGGCATCTCCAGGTCTTCCCTGTGAAGTGTCTGCCCCTATGGCAAGGCCGTATTCTATCTCTTTCGCTTTCACCAGTCCATAGCAGCACTGCATAGCAGCTGTCCCTGCCTTGCAAGCGAACTCGAAGTCAGCAACCATTATATTCTCGCCAAGCCTCAACACTTCCGCAACAACCGTACCGCTGGGCTTTACTGCATAGGGGTGCGACTCAGAACCGATATATATCGCGCCTATCTTCTTTGGGTCTATCCCTGCCCTCAGAATGGCGTTTCTCCCTGCCTCAACCGAGATTGTTATTGTGTCTTCATCCATCTCAGGGACAGCCTTCTCCTCAACCATCAGTCCCCTCTTAAAGCTTTCTGCATCGGTTCCCCACACCCTTGCGATCTCATCCACAGAGATTCTGAGCCTGGGAATGTAACAGCCATATCCAACTATACCTATGTTCATGAACTATCCTCTCTAAGCTATTTTTTAATTAGGACAGGTATAGGTTTTTAAACCTTAAAGGCTAGATTCGACAATAAATCAATTCTTTCAGAATCAGGTGCCAGAAATCTTCAGGATTTTTATCGCTTCGAATGCCTCTGCATACTTCACAGAAGTCGCGAGACCCCTGAACTGCGCCAAACCCTTTATAGCGTCTATCTTCATGTAGTCTTTCGAATTTTGGGTCGCAAAGGTATTAAGCGCTTCTAGCTTGGTTTCTATGAATTTGCTTATGTCCACGTAGTAGTTTGGCTGGAAGTTCAGGTAAAGGCTTGGTGATTCGTAGCAGAATATCTCAGGAACGAACCTTGCCGCTGCCAGGGTTGCATATGCAACAGCCCTGTGATCCTGGTGAGTATCTTTTGTGGAGTGGGTATAAATCCTCTGGGGCTTGAACTCCTCTATGATTTTCTCAAGTTTCTCTATAACATCGTGGGTCTGTGGAATATTGGTATCAGGGTAGTTAAACAGATAGAGTTTGGCTCCAACACGTTTTGCAGACTCTATTGCCTCCTTTTTCCTGACACCCTTGCTGCCGCTCTTTTCCCCATGAGATATGACTATAAAAACTACTTTGTCCCCTTCTCTCCTATGCTTCATCATGGTTCCGTAACACCCGTATTCTATGTCGTCTGGGTGCGCGCCAATTGCAATCACATTCATTTATCTCACCTTTCTATTTTTTGCGAACACTCTATCTCCTGCCAGACAAGCTTTTCCTTGTCTATTTTCTTGCCTCTCAACAGGTCATAGAGTAGGTTCAAAGTGTTCACTCCTGCCCCTATGCTTATGGGCAGACCACCGGAAAACCTTGGGTTTGCCTCAACGAGCTTGGGATTTCCGTTGGAATCAATCTTAAACTGTATATTAATAGGGCCAATAAACTTTAAAACCTCGCACATTTTTTCTATGTTTTTGATTATTTTTTCATTCTTTTCCATTTTTCCCCTGACACATACGCCCTTGTAGACTTCCAGTCTCTTCCTGGGCATTATAACCAGTGGCTTCCCGTCAAGGTCGCACAAAACATCCGATGTGTATTCGTATCCAGGCAGGTGTTCGCAAAAAACATTGTTCTTGTTTATGACGTCACCAGGTATATCATCTACGCTTTTGAAGGTCCTTGTTCCCCTGCTCCCTCTTCCAATCCTCGGTTTCATGAATATTTTTCCCTTACTGAAAATCTTCAGGTCTTCTCTGCTATCCGTCACAACGTATCTTGGCGAGAATCCATACTCCCTGAACCTTTCGTAAAAAAGGTATTTGTCATTACAAACATTGACGGTTTCGAATGGGGAGACAACAACATCCACATCGAATCTTTCCCTGTTTCTTGAAAAGACCAGAAGCTCCTCATCCACAGTTGGGATTATCAAATCTATCCGCTCCTTCGAAAGGATATCATTTATCGCCTCCATAAACCTTTTCTCATCCCTTGCATAGGGAACCTGGTAAAACTTCAAACCAGACTTACCAATGGCATCGAGTTTTTTCTTTGCACCTGATTCAGCATCGCAGGTCACAATCTCAATATCGCTTGGGCTATGGTTAACAACATTCGTTCCTGCAGGACCACCAACACCGGTTACCAGTACCCTAATATCCATCACCTAGCCGAGCATTTGAATCAGGAGCAGGCACCATAGTGCCTGCAAGCCTATTATCAAAAGGGTCACATCGTTTTCATAGCAACGACCTTTAATTCTCTTTATTATTTTTATGGCAATGTGGGTTAAAGACCATATCTCCTTATATGGGGGGTCTAGACTCCCATCCTTTCTAACCCTTCCGAAGCATTCTGGCCTGAAGGTTTTCTTGTGTCTGATTATGTATGGGATCTCCCTTGCCTTTATTATGCCTTCGAGTATGTAAGGAAGCATAATGAGGATTAGGATGGTCTGGAAGTATCCCAGAACAGCAACAAACGCGAAGAGACACCCGAGGAAATAGGTCAACGTATCACCTGGGAAAACCCTGGATGGGTATCGGTTGAAGTAGAGGAAAGCCAGCATTGCGGCAACCGCTATAAGAACGATAGGGAACAACGCTGTCCCGTATGTAAACCAGAGCAGAGTAAGGCTACAGATTATCCCCAGGCCGGTTTCAAGACCATTGAATCCTCCCAAAAGGTTTACGGCGTTGGTTGCTGCTATAAATCCTATGGGAACCATGATTAGTGGATAGAAAAACAAGGGCAGTTCTATTACATAACCAAGTATGCTTATGGTTGTCCTGTTCAACAGGAATGGTATTAATGGAGCAGCTCCTATAAAAGTGAGAATTGGTTTTTTCCATCTCGCGATTCCCTTCTTCCATCCTGTTATATCATCCCAAAAGGCAATGCCAGTAACAATGGACAGGGATGTTATTGCAAGCGCGATATAAACCAGTCTGTCAAACCTCTGTTGAAAATAGTAAAAACCAAACAGGACAAGGAGGCCTACGATAAATCCCAGGAAAACCGTTACGCCCCCTGATTCCGCTACCTTTGGTTTGTCCCTTTTGTTCATATCCTTTCCCATGAGTTTTCTCTTCCTAGCATGGGATATCCATCTTGGGGTAAGGATAAGCGTAACCAAAAGTGCCACAATTCCTGATATTAAGAGTTCGTATACAGGCATAGTTTTCGCCTCCCGCATTTGTTCAATCTACCCAATGCGGGTCTCGCTTTTTCACCTCCCGACTTAATTCAGTCTGACCAAGTCGGGTCTCGTGTTGGTACCATTAAATTTAGTTATAAATTCTAGTTAAATACAGTATTTAAATGTTTATTTACTATAGAATAGTGGTAATATATTATATTATCTTCCTCAGTTCCCATACAGAGTGAGCATCAGAACTTATCACTGTTTTTGCACCAGTTTTCTCCACCAGTTCCAGAAAACCCGGTGGGGGTTCATATTTTGGGCGTAGGTTTTTTTCTATCAGAACACTGTTTTTCATGCAGAGTTTAATTATATCCTCCATCTCCTTTCTTTCCAGCTCGCAGTTTCTGAACATGGTTGCTGGGTGCCCCCATATATCCACTTCGGGGTTTTTCAGCGTTTTTTCCAGAGCCTGCACATGTTCTTCTTTGCCATGATAGAAACCGTGGAAACTTGCAATAACAATGTCACAGAGCTCAAGAACATCGTCCGAAACATCAATCCCCCCGCCAACCAAAATCTTTGCCTCACACCCTGTGAGGATTTTCAGTTTCGGGAATTTCTTTCTGGCCCCCTCTATATCTCTCACAAGGGTGTTAAAATCATAGTCCAGTTCCTTCCTGACATGCTCTGTAAAGGCTATCAGCTGCAGACCGTTTTTCTCTGCCTGTTCGCACATCTCAAGAACCGAGTTCTCACCCTCAACATAATTCGTGTGGACATGCCAGTCCCCCCTTGTCAGAAAACCTTCAAACCTCTCCCATTTTTTCATACAAAGTATTTATTAATCTGGATTAAATTTAAAACCATGCAGACCATGGAATGCATAAGGGAAAGGAGAAGTGTTAGGGATTACAAACCGGATCCCATACCAGAGGAGATTGTTAAAGAGATTATCGAGGCCGCAACCCATGCACCTTCTTCAGGGAATGTTCAGGACTGGGAGTTTATCATTATCAGAAACCTGGAAACAAAAACAAAGATTGCTGCAGCTGCGTGGGAACAGGACTTCATTGCCAGGGCGCCTGTGGTTTTGGTTGTGTGCTCTGACCTTGACAGAATCTCTGCTGCTTACGGGACAAGGGGAGAAACCCTTTACTCCATTCAAAACACATCAGCTGCCATCCAGAATCTTCTCCTGGCTGCGTGGGAGAAGGAGGTTGGTTCCTGCTGGGTTGGGGCCTTTAATGAGAGCACGCTCAGGGATATCCTTGTCCTACCAACCAATATAAGACCTTTGGCAATAATAACATTGGGTTACCCGGCAGAGGTTTCAAAAAAACCAAAGAGAAGAGACATAAAAGAAGTTTTGCACATGGAGAGGTGGGGATGAGCATATGGCTACGAGAACAGAGAGGTTCATGGCAATATTTATTGGTTTGATAATGATAGTCTCTGTTGCGGGATTCGCATTGATTAACACCACCATACCAACCGGTCCTGAGGCGCCTCAGATTCCGAACATAGTAAAGAGACAGCTAACAACAGATGAAACCCTTTTCATCCTGAGAAGCGGGAGGGTTTTGATAGAGGACTTCTATACGATTGATTGTGAAGATTGTCTTGAGAAAAATATGGTACTGGAATCCTTTGCGAACAGGTTCAAGGACTTTGTAGTTCTGGAGGAGGTTGTTGTAAACCAAACCAACCAGAGCATGCTAAAGATGATTGGGGCCGGTGGAGCGATTGTGAACCTTGAGAACAAAACCATAATTGAGAAAAACCTCCTTGAGGTTTTTTGTGGTATAGCAATGGCACAGCCAATAGAGTGCCTTATCTAAACGCTTCCCATTATTTTAAGCAGTTTTGAGAGCTCAACCCTGCCCTGCGCGAGCTCTTTGTTTCCTCCGCCTGACCCTCCTGATTTCTCACATATCTCCCCTATTAGCTTACCCATATCCCTTGTCCTGCTCATGCCTATTATATCTCCGGCTTCGTTTGAAAGTATAACTGTTAGCTCCGGGTTCGTGGTAAGGAGCTCATTTGCGATCTCTATGAGCTCTTTTCTGTCCCCGCTCACAACCTCGAAAACCTTATCCTTCTTTGCCTTGAAAAGCAGCTCTTTCGCTTTACCCCTCGCAACCTCATTCCTGAGGTTTTCAATCTCCTTCCTTTGGTCCTTCCAGAATTCGAATATTATTTTTGAGAGATCCTCAAACGTCTCCACTGGTCTCAGCTTTTCTTCAAGGATTTCCTTCAATTCCATCTCCTCTCCTGGGATCTCGAGCTGCTTCTTCATTCCCTCTGTTTGCGAATGGTCTTCCTTGATCTCTCTGAAAAACCTCTCAATGGTTTTTGGCAGCTGCTTTGTTTCTATTGAAAAAATCCTTGATGCCTTCTCAAGCTCTTTGTGAACATCCATATCCTTACTCATAATATCGGTTATTCTTTCTTGAAGACCAAGATCTTCCAAGACTTTGAGAGTCTCCCTGGCTATCCTCTCTTGCTCCTGGACGAATTCATGCGCCCTTTTGCCTGAAGTGAATTCTATTCTGTTAACACCGTCCTTGATTCTCTCTGTTCTTATGATCTTTATCATTTCCGCTTCTCCTGTCTTATCCAGATGCATCCCACCGCACGCTTCTGCATCAAAGCCATGTCCTATGTTTATCACCCTTACCATCTTCCCTGGTGAGGCTCCTCCCTGGTAGAGAACAAAACCATATTTCTTCTCCGCAATATTCCTTGGTAGGAATTCCTTATCAACAACAAAATTTCTACTAACAGCATCATTCGCAATCTTCTCTATCTTCTCTATCTCCTCGTCAGTGAAACCCTTGTAGTGGGTCAGATCAATCCTTGAGGAATCCATCCCCTTTTGTGCGCCGGCCTGCCATATGTGCGAACCAACAACCTTCCTAGCGGCTCCGGCAACTATGTGGGTACTTGTGTGCATCCTCATCAGCTGGTGTCTCCTCTCCCAGTCTATCCTTCCCTTCACAGACTGGTTCTTTTTCAATCCCCCTGCTTTCCCGATATTGTGCACAACAACGTTCCCTATCTTCTGGACATCCTTGACCTTGAACTCCTTGTCTCCTATTGTCAGTATCCCAACATCGGTTGGCTGTCCCCCACCCTCTGGGTAGAACAACGTTTTATCAAGGATTACCCATAAATCGCTCCCTGACTTGGTTGTTTTCAGGACCTTTGCCTTGAAATTCTTCTTGTAGGGCTTGCTGTAGTAAAGGAGTTTTGTTCTGGGTATTCCTGTAATATCAACCCATACCCTTTCCTTCTCAACGTCCTTCTCCCCTACCATGTGCTGCTCTGTTATCTTAACATAGAAATCCTCTGGCATGTCAACTTTGATCTTCTTTTCCCTTGCAACCTTCTCAACAAGCTCTGGTGAAATCCCATGGGATATGTAGAATTTTATCAGGGTTTTCTCATCTATTCTTCTCTTTTCCAGTTCCCTCTTTATGAGCAGCCCTGCCTTCTCCATTGTTTTCTCATATCTTTCCCTTTCTATGGAGAGGATTTTTGAGAAGGGGTCGATTCCGTTCGTAATCTCAGGGAACATTGGATGTAGGTGTTTGGCATGCAGTCCAGCAATCTTTTCAAGTTCCATGTCAAATTCGAATTCCTTTAGGAAGGATAAGGCCCTCCTGAGCAAAACCCTCAGGTTGTATCCACCCCCGACATTTGAAGGAATTCCACCGTCTGCTATGGCAAAGAGAAGGGTTTTTACATGATCCACTATCGCATAGAGCACCTGCATGGGTTCCACAACCTCATTCAAAGTCGTAACTTTCACACCAAGTCTCCTCGCTATGTTATTCCTGATTTTTTTCAGATCGTGGGCCTGATCAAAATCCAGCCCCCCAGAAAGGATTGAGTATCTGTCAAAGAGTTCTGAATCGTGCAGACCTGCCTTTTTCTTTGCCCACTTCACAACAGGACCAAAAACCGCATCGTACCCAGTGGGGGTCCCCTGCGTAAACCAAACCAGTCTCTCATGTCCCCAGCCTACATCCACAACTTTTTTCGGCAGCTCTTTCCATTTATTTTCAACCTTGGTGAACTGCATGAAAACAGAGTTAACGAGTTCCAGACCCCTGGAGTAGGTTTCTATACAGGGACCGAATGCAGAGAAGTCTGGCATTGCCCATACATCCTCAACATAGGTTATCTCCCTTTCCGGTATCCCCATGACCCTGTTCAGAAATTTGAAATTCAGTTCGATGCATCGGTCCTTCCAATATTTCCCGAAAGAATGCTGTCCAGGCATTATGAAGGATGTATGATGACGTCCTGTTATTCCAACATTCGGTATGTCGTTAAATCTCATACACATCTGCGGAACTACCAGTGGGTCTGCTGGATATTCAAACACGATATTCCCCTGGTCTATTCTCTGAAAATCCTGGATAGAAGCGATAGTGAAGAAAAGGTCAGGCCTCCATCTGTCTATAACAGGATACCTAGGGATCGAGGTGTGACCTTCCTTCTTGAAGAACCTTTCAAACTGTTTCCAGGTCTCTATATAATCCCATTTTCGCTTTGTTATGGGGTTCCCTATGAATCCGTAATTCTCGCATGGTGGATCTGGACATGTTTTTCTCTTCTCATCCAAGGTCCAGAAATGTTTCCCACATTTGTGACAGGTTTTTCTGTGAAAACTCATCTCCTTGAAGAGTTTGACCTGGTAATGCTTCTTCCAGTCCCTTGCGAAATCCTTTCTCAGGGAATCCTTTGTGAACATAAAACCACTTGGAATTATAATTACCAGCTATTAATATAATTGTATAAACAATATTATAATATGAGTGATATGAGAGCCCAGGCAAGCTTCATACTCATAATCGGCATTCTTCTTGTCATCGCAATTGTTATTTACTATGCATCCCAGGGTTTTGTTTCGCCCCCTGTTGTCGGGGAAGAACAGAAGATGGTTCAGGAGATGATTGAGGGTATAATAACAAGCGGTACAGAACTCTCCCTAAGGGCAATCGAATTGCAGGGTGGTTATTTAATACCACCGAATGAGAGCGTTGCGTTTATGAACATGGGGGTTCCCTACTGGCAGATATGCCAGAACGATATCTCTCCTAATCTTGATGAAGTTAAGGAGAGATTTGAGATTAGTATAGGATATTATGTTAACATCCACGCACAAGACATCAAGGATTTCTTTGGAAAGAACCTTTCACTGAGCAATGTTTCCAGGGTTGACGTGAACATACTGAACAACAAGATAGATGTTTCTGTTTACATGCCAACCAAGTTCCGGGGTTATCCTATAAGCCAGCCCTATAGAATATCCGTTCCTACCAAGTTCAAGGAATTGTTTGAGTTTGCAAAGGATACTGTAGCAGAGATAAACAAAGCTCCCTCACAGGGTGGTAGATTCTTCGAAACCTTTACTGTTGCGTCTCTTTACCACTCCAAATACTTGCCTACATTTGGTTTTCTGACAAAGTGTGGGGAATATATTCGTCTCACCCCCCAGGATATTTCACATGGTTTGTATGACATAATCACTTACACTATGACACACTTTCTCTGGTGGCAGCAAATGCCTGACTCCAGAACTTATGCAGTGGAGCGTGTGAACGGAAAGCAGTATCTGGATTTGAGTCCTGGACTATTCCTACCCCAGGGCTTTGATGTAAAATCATCGGGAAGTGTAAGCATAAAAAATAACAAGTGGTTGGCTTATACCCCGATTCCTATTCCCCGTTGTCATACAGCATACAACATAGAGTACTCTGTTGCCTATCCCCTTGTTATAAAAACCAAGGATTCCGAGACTGGTTACGATTTCAACTTCGCTATCTATGTTAATGTAGATGGGATGGAACCTGGTGACTGTGATGTCATAACCACAATCCCTGGGGAGGAAGCCTGTACAGAACTTCCCTGCTCCGCAAGCATAAGGGTTGTTGACTGCAGCGGGAACCCTTTGGAAGGGGCAGTTGCGTACTTTGGTGACTGTTTTGTAGGCGAATCGGGTTCAAATGGTTACATTAATGGGGAGATATTGTGTGGTACATATCAGCTGGACATCTATTATAGTGACGAATATGGTTATTACTCTAAGAGCATTTCTTCCACGAACATAGATGGAACTTATGTGCTTTGTAAGAAGCCTGAGTTCACTGCTTACTTGAATGAAGTAGATATAGTGGATCATGGTCATGAATACGATGATCCTGTATCATGTCACCAATGCGTTCCAGACTGTCCCGATCCTTTCGATTATCAGTGGACTGATTGCAGTTCAAATCCTGTTACTGATAAGTGTGTAATTGTAATATTCACCTCAACTCAAACAGGGGAGCCGTATCCTATAATGAACAGCGATCCTGAAAATTTCTCAGGGGCGTGCTTAAATCTAAGTTATGCAGAGGATAATCCAGCAGAGTGTTCAGGGTGTACGCTGCACAGGGTTGATGTGGATAACATACCTGCAGGTGAATATGATGTGGTTGCAGAGCTCAGAGATCCTGCAGATTATAGACTTGTGGGATATTTTGAGGTGGATAATTTCAATCTGCCTGAAAACACCAAGGAATTGCATATAAGCATACCGAAATTCGGTAGTAATCTGGGTGCGCCAGAACAGTGGCAAAAAGACTGCATTAAGAATAAGGTAGAGACACATTGTCCTAGTATAGAACTCTTGAGGCAAGTATGAACTACAAAAACGTATTGATAGGCGTGTTTGCGATATTGGCAGGGGTATTAATACTTGATCTTCCCATTATTGGAGCTGTTCAGGTCAACATCTATTACGATGTTGGTGGTGGAAACAAGATTAAACAATACGGTGTTACCATAGAGCCTGAGAATCTCATTGATAAGAGCATATCAATCAAGAACATAGGCGGTCCCTCTTGGACCAACGCAAAGATTATTATAAATATCAGCAATGGTGGCACGAGCGATCTGGAGAGTGTCCACGTATACAAATGCAAGGGTCTCTCTCCCACTGATTGTGTGGAAACAGAAACACCTGATATGCACACTATTATCAACAATGATCTGGATCTGGAACTCTTATGGAATGATATCTCCCATGTTATGACATCTTGCTCATCCTCTCCGAGCTCCTGCCTTGAGGTTGCAAACCTTTTCTTCCTTTTCAAAGTAAATGATAACGGGAAAACCGTATGGGTTGGTATCTGGAACAAGATAGAAAGGAGAACCTATAACTTTGCTGCACCATATCTCTTTGAGTACAGCCTTGATGAGATAGACCTGGATGCAGAATATGGTTTTGCAACACATGTGAGAGACTTCATTCAGACGTACCTGACAATACCCTTCAATCCTGTCTGGGTTTCTGGCGCGATTTTCCAGGGAGCAGATGCCCTTTATGAGCTCAGTGTATCCTCTTCAGAGCTACAGCAGTCGTCCCCGAATTTCTACACAGAGTATCACGCAACAAATGAAATGGATGATATCACAAGGGACTACTCCTTTGTTCTCCCCAACACGAGTCAAGGTATAGTCAATTCCATAACACTGAGGCTGAACCCGAGTTTCTTATGTGGCAATGATATATGTGAAACAGACAAGGGAGAATCCTCTTCTAATTGTTGTTATGATTGTCCGTGTTCTGAAGGCTATTACTGTGATGGTGGGATAGAGGGTATATGCAAACTGGAAAGTCTGATATCCCTGAGTCTGTATGAAACACCAAACACAACGATAACAAACTGCAATGAAGAGCATGTAATAAATGTAACAGCAGAAGTGAATTATGCTCCATCAGATATGGACCTGACTAGGAGTGAATACAAGCTGAACGATACGACCTATTCAACACAGTGTAATGAGATATTTTCTGATATTTACCGCTGCCCTGTAACTGTTCCTCCGATGCCTGACTGCCAGGAGGGAGAGTACAGAATTAGTCCGAACTATCTTAATTTCACAATAAGCTACACCAACGGTTCTGACCCGAAAACCAAGGATCTGGTTGTTCAGTTCCCTGACATAATAGTGGCTTCCTTTGGGTGTGGTGAGAACGGGTGTGAATCAGAACTGGGGGAGAATTCTGATAACTGCTGCTATGACTGTGGATGTCCGGGAGGTTACTGTGACATAGCGGATGGTGCAGACCCGAACACAGGAATCTGTAAGCAGGACATAGGCCTTTGGGATCTCCAGATAACAGCAGACCCGACCCATTTCTATACGCATAACAACATATCTGGGGACAGGGTAGATTTGTTGTTGCAGATAAGTAACGCTCCCCTAAGCTTGAATATCGTTGAGAGTTCCTGTGAAATGGATTGCTACTATGACTGCTCTGCTTCCTGTGATGTCTCCTGCTCAGAAATCTCATCCTCTGACCCGAATGTTTTCAATGCAAGCTGCCTTTTGACCTTCATAATAAGTGATTACAACAAAACAATAGACTACTCCATGATACCAACCCTGAACATGTCCGTAACCTACAAGAACGGCTCGCTTGGAGACATAAGCAAAAACTTTAGCAGTGTTTTCAGCACGATTTCTGTTGGGTCCAGTTGGTGTGGAGATGATATATGCACACCTGATGAAAACCAATTAACATGCTGTTATGACTGTGGATGTCCGGGAGGTTATTATTGCGACACTGCAAATGCAGGTGCACCAACTGCAGGGGATTCGTGCAGATCAGAAGAAGGGATAATACTGGTAGTGGACGGTGTGGAGGTGAGTGTATTTGACTACTCTGATAGGTCCCACTATACCATTCTTATGGCGCATGTGGAGAATGCACCAAGCAGCCTTACTGGCTCAACTTCATGTATGTTTGGTGATGGTAGTAGCATTTACTGCAACATGGATTGTGAACGCTTCGGGGCTGATCCTAGTTCCCATATACTCCAATGTAATTTATCCATCCCTGTGATAGACTACAAGACATCCCCATTCTACAATCCGAGCACAAAACAGATAGTCATTGGTCCCAATACCATAAATTACTCCGTAAGCTTCAACAACGGCTCTGGTCTGATGAGCAAGGAGCTGAGTGCAAGCTTCTCCAATATAGTCATAAATGTGAAGCCGCGCTGCGGAACCGGTGACGGGTACCTGGGAATTGAGACTGAACGCTGCATGCCCTACAACAGGACGCTGGCGTGTGAGAGTCATCTGGGAGAGAGCTCTGCAACCTGCTGCTGTGATTGCCCATGTCCTGCTGGTAAGTATTGTGATATAGATGCCAATGGTGGTTATGGAAGATGTAGATCGGTGGGTGAAATCAGTCTTGTTATAGATAAATTTGACCCACGGCCCATAGAATGCGAGATTGGATGGGAAGAGGAGGACTGTGTCTTTTATAAACAATTGGATGTTGAGTTGCATGTAGAGCCAGAAGCAAACTACTCCCTTACTTCTGCTTCTTACGAGATTGATGGAGAAAAATATGAGATGTGGAGCTGCATTATAGCAACCGATAATCCTCCATGGAATAAATATGAATGCTCCATCATACCAGAGAACATAGAATCTGATACAACGATATCACCAGGCACGATTGATGAAAATGTTAAATTCTCTTTGTCAATCGAATCCACTGGCCTGCTTCACACAACCGTTACGGATGGGGACAAATTCGAAATACTAAAAATAAAATCAGACGCGCTTCTGGCGAAGGAAGCTGAGTTGGCAAACCTAGATGCTGATATGAATGCTTTGAAAAGAACTAGGAATATGGTATATGCGGTTCTTATAATACTCGCTGCTTTTTGTTTATTTTGTACGTGCCTACCATTATGTGGGGGGTCCCCATGTTGTCCATGGCTTAGTTGTGCAGACTGTTGGACATATTATGGTTGTCTTGCATCATACCTCATCCTTAAAGTATTGATACCAACCCTGAATGAAATGGACATGATAAAGGCACAAATAGAGGCGTTGAATTCTGCTAGAACCCCGGGATCACTATCACAGACGGAGTTGACAATGAAACATGGTGTCTGGAAAGTCCTGGGTTATGTAGCTCTAGCAGTGTGTATAGCAGGAATGTTGGGCGCATTTAATAAGGCAGAAAAGGCAGTGGAGGCTGCGGCTGAGGTACCTAAGGTAACTGCAGAGATTGCAGCGGGTGCAGGGGCTTCGAGGTCTGGAGCAGGACTAGGTAATGCTGCTGTTCTCCCAACTAGTAGTGGTTTTAAGAACATGATTAACTTTATTCCATACTACTTTATGTTTGCAGGCAATGGTGGTGATAATGGTTTGGGTGGATTTGGCAACGGTGATGGGGAGAAAGAACCTAAATGTGGGGATTTGAAAAAAGAAGGTAGTGGCTGTAGATGCTGTTATCCTGAGGATGGCTCTCCTACACAGACTGATACCCAATGCACTGGTAAAAGAGTTAAGGACAAGTGTGGAGCATTTGGAGAGAAGGATAAAGGTAGATGCATAAAAGGTATTTACTGTCCTGCAGAAAGATGATAATCTATTCTAATAACTAGAAAATTCTGAGAGGGACCAAGTCTCTATATTTCTACAATTTACCCGAACAGGCTTGACAATCCCTCTGCTGCTTCTTCTGCTTTTTTCTCTGGTTTTTCTTCCTTCTTTTTCTCCTCTTTCTTCTCCTCTGGCTTCTCTGCTGGAGCCTGCGCTGGTGGAGCTGCAGCTGCTGCAACAGTCTGCTTTATCGCATCTTCTATGTTCACGCCTTCAAGGCTCGAGACCAGAGCTTTCACTTTCGCGGCTTCGGCCTTTGCTCCGGCAGCCTCCAAGACTTTCTTTATTCCTGCCTCATCTATCTTCTTTCCAGCCGAGTGCAAGAGGAGTGCTGCATATACACTTTCCATTCAAACACCTCCATTATTTTTTCTTTTTATTATGCTTCTTCTCTTTCTTTTTGGTTTTCACTTCTTTTGGTTTTTCTTCTTTTTTAGCCTTTTCTTTTTCCTTTGATTTTTTCTCAGGCTTTGGCTCTTTCTTTGGTTTCTTTTCCTTTGTTTTTGTTTCCTTTCTTTCTTTTTCCTTCTTCTCTTCTTTCGGTTCTTCCTTTGGTTTTTCAGGCTTTGCTTCCTCTTTCGGTGGCTCCTTCACTTCTTCCTTTACCATGCCCTTTAGGGTTTCTGCCTGGGCCCTTGCCTTTGCGAGCAAAGGCTTGACCGTGTCTTCTGTCAGTATGTCAGCCTTCAACGCGAGACTGAAAGCCTCTTGATGGGCCCTTGAAAGGAATAGAGAAACATTATCCTTTGTGTAGTAATTCACGTTGTAGGCAAGGTTGAATGCCTGCGCACTTGCCGTTTGCAGGTCCTCAATGTATTTCTCAGTTGGTATGAAGAGTATATCCTTTGTGTAAACATAACCATTCTCCCAGGTAGCGAGCAGGTTGAGTCCGATCTCCATGGGCTCTACACCAAGCTTTGCCAGCACGCCAGCAAGGATCTTGTCTATCACTTCGCCTTCCTTCGCAACTACCGTGTCCTCCCTTACGGTTATCTTTTCTCCTTCGACTGCTGCAGGGATCTTTGCCCTCTGGAGCTCTCCTATAACCGGCCCTGGTGAAAGCGAGGTTGGTCCTGCCCTAACGATTATATCCACAGGAGCGACATCACCGGCCTTTGCAAATGCCTTGGACTTGGACTGGTCTATGGTTTTTGCCAGCTTGAAGGGATTTGTGTTGCTGAGCAAAAGGGCAGGTTCGCCCTCGACGTATTTGTCCATTTCCTCTATACCCTTCAAACCACAATCCTTCAGAGCAAGCTTTATTATCCTCTTCTTGACCATCTTTATTACAGCTTCGTCTCTAAGCTTGTTTCTGATCTCGTGCAGTTGCCTTCCAGGCAGCTTGAACATATCGATTATTCCAATGACTGGATATTTCTTGAGGTCTTCCCTAACTTCCTTCAGCTTTTGCTTCTTTTTTTCCGAAACCACGACAATCCCCTCGGTTATATTGGTTCTTGATTCAAAGACGAATTTATTCACCCCTATTATTTCGTCTATCAATTATCATCCTCCTACCTCGATTTTGACTGGCTTTCCCATGGTCAGTTTAATAAGCATGGATTTTATGTTAGCCCTCCCCTTGGGAAGCTTTTCCCTGACCGCGTTGTAAACAGCCTCGATGTTTTTTGAGATCTTCTCGTCATCCATCTTATCCGTTCCCACAGGAACATGAACAACAGGGCTATCCTTGACGAATATCCTGACAGACCTCTTTGCCCTCTGAACGAATGGCTCTACATTTACCTTCGAGGGAATGGGTTTTGGGACCTTTCCCCTTGGCCCGAGTATAACACCAAAGCTCTTCCCTATGAGCGGCATAAGAGGAGCTTCTCCGAAAAACCAGTCGTACTCATTGGCGATTTTTTTGAGCTTCTTCTTGTTCTTCACCAGGCCCCCTATCTCTGATTTCTTGATAACGAGGTCAGCATGCTTCTTTGCCTCGGTTTCCAGGGCATCCACAATGAAGGCGACCTTCTGGTCTTTTCCTCTGCCCTCTGGGAGCATGAACTCAAAATTAAACCTGTTCTCAGGCTTCTTAAGATTAAGACCTTTAAGGTTTATAGAAAAATCCCATGTTTGGACGAATTTCCTGGGCCTTGAATTTTCCTTCGCTTCCTTTACCTTATCAAGAATCTTTTTCATTTTATCCTCCTGCCTAAGCAGTGACTTCAAACGAAGTTTTTGCGGATTGAATATGATTTAGATTATATTGTTTCTTTAAAAGTATTTAAATGTTTATCTAAAAGCTAAGAACGTAGTGAATTGCTCTTCCCCTTCCGGTTCTCTTAAGGAATCCCTTCTTGATAAGTTCATTCATCTCTCTCAGGGCAGTTTTCTCCCTCACCCTGAATCTCTTCATGTAATCTCCTGCTGTAATTTCTCCGTTCTTTCTAACCATTTTCATGGCTTTAAGCTGCCTATCGGAAACATCAAATATCTTACCCTCTACCATCCTTCTCTCCCTGAGGAGAAGTCTTGCAAGTTTGTCAATTCTGTCTATAAGGTTCTTTTCCCTTATTAATTCCTTTGAGGTTTTGTTCAGTCTGTTTTCCACCTCTATTATCTTTCTGACAATCTCCCTGTAGTTCTTTTCTATCCTTCTGTCCATGTCAGCTCTCTTGTTATCCAGGTGGTGAAGCCTGTTCTCATGGGTGTCCTTCATCCTCTTCGTAAACTCATAACTGTGGCTCAGCCACTCCATCACGTTGTCTATGTCCTCTGAAACCCTTTCCTGCTCCCTCTTTATGTTGTCTGTGATGAATTCCTCCCCGAGCTTGTAAATGCCTATTATAACCAGAAAGAGACCCATCAATACATCTATGTAAAAGACGCTTGTCATGATTCCCGATACCAGTACGGCTCCGAGTATTATGAACACTAACCAGAATACCTTGTTTCTGTGCATTCCAAGCGTATACATGAACCTGCTGTCTCCATTCATGTAGTTATCTTATAGTGAAAACTTTTAAAGCTTTTGGTCACTAAAGTAAGCCATGACTGAAATTTCAATACCCTGTACTCAAGAGGGGAGAAGCAGAATACCCACTAGACAAGGAAACCGAGATTAAAAGTGGTGATGTTATAGAAATTGATGAACATGAGTTCTGGATAGTCTAGGTTTTCTTTTCTTCTTTTTTCTCTTCCTTTGATTTTTCTGCTTCCTCTTCTGGTTTCTCTTCCTTTGCTTCTTCTTCTGCTTCCTCTGGCTTCTCTTCCTTGGCTTCCTCTTCTGCTGGAGCTTCTGCCTTGGCTTCCTCCTCCGCTCTCTTCATTTCCTCGTATCTCTGGATCTCCTCTTCTGTGACAGCTCCCTCGCCTATTGTTATGCCCATGCTCCTGCAGGTTCCCTTCACTTGATTCAAAAATGATTCAGCATCAGAACCGAATTTCTGCCTCGCGATCTTCTTTGTCTGCTCCTCTGTCAGGTCTCCCACCCTCTTCTTCCCTGCTTCCTCAGAACCCTTGTCGAGACTAAGCTCTTTCTTCACAAGGGCTGCAATCGGTGGCGAACCGACCTCAATCTCGAATTTATGTGTTTCGGTATCAACTATTACCTTCACAGGGACCTTCATCCCCGCCAGGTCCTTGGTCTTCTTATTTATCTCTGTCACAACATCAGGAATATTAACCTTGAGTGGTCCCAGTGCTGGTCCTAAAGGAGGACCTGCTGACGCCTTGCCTCCTTCAACCATCGCTTCGATTGTTTGCTTTGCCATAGTATCCCTCTATAGTTTCTCTTCTTCCTCCTCCTCTTCCTTCACTTCCCTCTTTATAATCTTTATGAACTCTGTCGCAATCGTGACTGGTATGGGTATGGAGGCCTCAAGAAGCTCAATCGTTACTTCGTCTTTGACAGGGTCAACTCTCGTAATTTTTCCCTTCTCGCCCCTGAAGGGCCCGCCTATAATCTCCACAATGTTCCCCTCATCTATCCTTATCCTGTCCTTCTTGAGTTCAAGGAAATGCTTTATCTCTTCCAGCTTAATGGGTTTCTCTATGATTCCCCTAACATGCATCAGTCCCTGCACAGCCTTGTGTATTGCTCCAGAGCTTCCCTCTGCAAACACGTATCCCTTTATCTCTGCGGGGTGGAATATCGCCTTTACTGGAAGGGATTGGGCCCTGACGTTGCTCGTCATGATGTCTATGACTATATCCTCTCTTCCTGATGTTGTCCTAACCGCATATATCATTCTCTCACGCACCTGGTAACAAAAAAGTAAATAGCAGGAATATCACAAATCCTATGAAGCCTATCAGAGCGATGCCCAGGGCACATATCTTAGTAGATGTAAGAAATTCCTCCTTCCCGGGCTTCCTTGATATCTGCAAAACCCTTCTGTACTTCCTGATGTTCTCCTTTATGTTCATACCAATCCCTGTTCGTTAAGGATATTATATAAGCATATGTTTTTTAATGTTTATCGTGCTTGCTTTTAAATATCTCTCTCAATCAGAAAATCCGCAAAGGACTTCAGCTTTCTCTTCGCGTCGGAATCCGGCAGGAGCGGGTCTATCTCCTTCCATGCATCGGATACGAGTTCCCTCGCAATCTTCTTTGCGTAATCAATGGAATCGTATTTTTTCAGAATGTCTATTGCCTCCTTTATGAGCTTTTTGTCCCTTGTGTGCGTATCCAGAATCTTCAAAAGACGAATCCTGTCCTTCTCATTCGCTTTTTTAAGGGTGTATATAACCATAAGGGTCCTCTTTCCCTCGGTTATGTCGTCTCCGTAGCCCTTTTTCTCTTGAAACTTCCCCCCGCTTGCACTGAGTACGTCGTCATGTATCTGGAACGCGATCCCGATGGATTCGGCAAACCTTCCAATCTTTTCCTCCTGCTCCTCGGTTCCATTGGAGAGGGCGACTGCGAGCTTTGCTGCCATTCTCGCGAGGGTTCCTGTCTTGCAGGAGCACATCTGAAGATACTGTTTTTCAGTGATGTCATTCGCTTTTCCCTTGTGCCACCATATGTCCAGTCCCTGTCCTATTGAGAGGTTTATCATCTCCTTGGTGTACACCCCATAAACCCTGAGCAGGGTCTTGGGATCGAGGTTGTCCTTGTTCTTGATGAGTATTGTGAGGGGTATGTAGTACATGAAGTTGCCTGTATTTATTGCAACATCCACGCCGTATATCTTATGTATGCATGGTTTCCCCCTCCTGAGCTCTGAATCATCCTCCACATCATCAGTCATCAGGGTTCCGTTGTGAATGATTTCAGGTATTATAACAAAATCCTGTATCTTTTCAAGATCTGCGCCCATTGCCTTGACTATCAAGAGGAACAGTGCAGGTCTCCACCTCTTCCCTCCCCTTTTAAGAATATCCCAGACGGGCTCTGTTATGGATTTGTTTATTGAATCCAGATCGTATTCATATCTTGTTTTTCCCAGAATCCCATCAAGGTAATCACCGTCAAGTTTTTCTGGAAAATGCTCCTTTATCTTGGAGTCTATGAAGGGTTTTTCCTTCTCAAGAAACCTGATTATATCATCCATTTTATTCTTTTTGAAAACCAGTGTTTTAAATAGATACTGAAAGCTTATTAAGCCGAAAAAGAAATAGAATTCATGGATTTCAGCAGGGTAGAATCTGGGATACCTGGGTTGGATAAGTTGTTGGGTGGTGGTATAATAGAGGATTCCGTGATTCTCGTAACCGGTGAGACAGGAACAGGAAAGACAATACTCTGCTCCCAGTTTCTGTGGCACGGTTTGAAAAAGGGCGAAACCTGTATATTCATAACACTGGAGGAGGATCCAGAGGATATAAAAGAGGATGTAAGGGCATTCAAGTGGGATCTTGCAAAGTATGAGAAAAAGGGTCTGTTCAGAATTATATACCACGATCCCGCGCAGGTCAACAACCTTGGATCCATGATCATAGATGAGATAAAAAATCTCAAGGCAAAGAGACTCGTTATCGATTCAACATCCCTTATCGGTTTGAACATGCAGGAGGTCTCGCAGATAAGAAAGCTCCTGTTCAACACAATCAACGTCATAAAGAAAAACAAGTGTACTGCATTGATAACCTCGGAGATACCTGAGGGGATGAGGGGTCTTTCAAAATTCGGTGTTGAGGAGTTCGTGGTTGACGGTATCATTGTTCTCAACTACCTTGAGTATGCAGCAGGCGGTCTGGACAGGTCGCTGATAATAAGGAAGATGAGAAGAACAGACCATGGGAAGGATATATATCCAATAGAAATAACCAGCAAGGGGATTGTTGTCAAGCCCGTGGAATAAGCTATTTATGATTGGAAAGGTTGGGGTTTAATTTTATAAGCTACAGAATCATTAATTATATAACCAGAGGGGTTGCTATGATTAAGGTACGGGAGATAATGAAAAGATCCGTTGTGACAATTGACCCGGAACTTACTCTTGCGGATGTTGCAAAGATAATGACCAACAACAGGATTGGTTCTGTAATCATTATGCAGAAAACAAAGCCCATAGGTATTGTAACTGATGATGACATAGTTGGAACCATTGCAATGGGTAAGGATCCCAAAAAGGTAAAGGTAGGGGGTCTGAAAAAGAAAACCAGGTTCGTAACAGCGTCTCCTGATGAGGATGTGTTGAAGGTAACCAAAAGGATGGTAAAGACCGGGATCAAGAGGGTTCCTGTTATAAAGGATGGTAAACTCATTGGTATAGTATCTGACAAAGAGGTATTGCTGGTGTCCCCTGAGCTGATAAATGTCCTCTCAGAAAAACTGAAGATGAGGGTTGGTGCTGTTGCCAATCCCGATCAAGTGATATCCGGTATTTGTGAGAGGTGTGAGGCCTACTCCGATGATCTTAGAAATATTGGTGGTAGGTGGCTTTGCGAAGAATGCAGGTAGGGTTAACTACGGATAATTGTAAAAATCAACTATTTCTCCGTTCTCATCCCTTAGGGTCGCGTTGTCTCCATCGTTGTTCCATACATAATAGTTTTTCTGCCAGAACAAATCGGTTTCGTTGTCCTCCCCATAGCCCTTGTGAAGTTTAGCCTTTCCGTTTATCATGAACCAGTCTGGAAACACATACACGTGCTTTTCTTTCCAATCACCAAGAGTCCAGTTGCTCATGATAACGTTGTATCCCTCCAGCTCGACCCACTCTTCTGTCTCATTCAATGCAGTTATCCTCACGTCACCAACCTGCTCCTCTAGGCAGTCCTCTGGGCAGCTCTCCTCATCCTCGCCGTCCTCGCATTCCATGTTCCCACAGCATGGGATTATGGTTTCGTAAACACAGAAACTCAGGTCATAATCGTATGAATTCTGTGTGCACGGATCCCCATCATCGCATTCAGGGCAGTCTTTCGAATCTGGATACTCCCCTGGCTCGCATATACCATTGCCATCACAGAATAGTGTTATCTTGCATTCGCACTCTTCCTCATCCAGAACCTCACATTTTGTGAAATCACACTCCAAATCACATTCTTCTTGTTCGGTTTTTTCGTGTCCGATGCAATCGGGCTTGCAGGATAAGCACCCTCCTGTTTCTGTATCGCATGGGTTCGTGCACGTTGATACAAATCCGTCTGGGCAGGTTGTTATGGTCTTCCCACACACCACTCCTGCGCAGAGATCTGCCGGCTCCTCTCCTAGTTCTCCCGGACTCGGTTCCTGTTCTGGTGTTATATTTTCAGATGCTGTGGTTTCTGTTTCGTTCAATTCAACCCCTTCGTCGGAAATCGTTTTGTCTATTATCTCCCCGGTTTGTGTGCAGCCAGAAAAAATAATCAAAATTGCAATGAGCATTAATAAATAAGGCTTCATAAAACATTTTTGATTTAAACTCTAATAAATAAAGAGTGTTGGTTTGTTTAGATTGGAATAAGCCATCTATCGGAAAGAAGCGCACGATGGCTTGGATATATTTAAACAAACCATCTATCAAAAGTGTGGGCCCGTAGCTCAGTTGGAAACTTCGAATAAAGCAGGTTTCGCCTGCTCAGGTCAGCAGTAGAGCACTTGCCTCCTAAGCAAGGGGTCGGGGGTTCGAAATGGTTTGACGTTATGTAATGGTTTACCCAAAACGTCCTTCCCGTGAAATTCCCTCCGGGTCCGCTCCAAGCTTTTTAACCTTTTGGTGCAAATAATAAACTATGACCCGTGTTATCTGTGTGGCTTCTGGTAAAGGAGGTGTAGGGAAGACCACAGTCGTTTCAAATCTTTCAGCTGCCCTTGCTGCTTTAGGAAAATCTGTCATTGCGATAGACGGGAACCTGACAACATCCAACCTCGGTCTGCATTTGGGAATATCAATGTATCCCATAACCCTGCAAGACGTTTTGAGGGGCAATGCAAACATAAGGGATGCTATATACTATCATCATGATGGCTTTAAGGTCGTCCCTGCAGATGTTTCAATGGACAAGATCATGTCCCCTGACGCACACAGGCTCTTGGACGTTTTCTACAAGCTGGTGGGTGATGCTGACTTCGTTCTGATTGATTCTGCTGCAGGCCTGGGAAAGGAGGCATCCGCCTCTATCAAGGCAGCGGATGAGATGATAATAGTGACCAATCCTGAGCTAACGGCTTTAACAGATGCCCTCAAGCTCGCACAGCTGGCAAAGAGGTTTGAGACAGAAAACATCGGTATTGTTGTAAACAGGGTCAGGAACGAATCACACGAGTTTCCTTTGAGTGATATAGAGGGCTTCCTGAATGCTCCCCTGCTGGGCAAGGTTCATGAAGACCATAAAGTCAGAAAAGCGATAGCAGAGAAGAGACCCGTGGTTGCGCATTCACCAAGATCCGTATCTGCTCAGCAGTTCATGGCGATAGCCGCAAAGCTCGCTGGTGAGGAATATAAAGTAAGAATGCCGACTCTCTACAGAATGTGGGGATGGCTAAGACACTAGTCCCTGAAGGTCTAATTCAAGCCCCACCACTGGTTTCTCCAGATCCCATTTTTCTAGAACTAAGGGGTTTATCTCTCCTACAAAACCTATTTTTCTTCCCCTAACAAATATCCCGGCCACTCTGCCTCTTATGAAGCTCGGGTGCTCTATCCTGTTCAATTTGTATTCGGTTCCCAGGCTCCTGAGAAGGGAATCGAGTACGCTTGATATGTCCTCATAACCAACCACATTATCGGTCAGTGCAACAGCCATCTTTCTTGTATCCTTCGTCTTCGTCTCCTCTCTGTTATCCAAGTTCACAACATCGCCTATTTCGAATATTCCTTGGGGATACTCGACATGCTTATTTCTTGAGAGAAATTCGAGCAGGCTTGGGAGCAACCAGGTCCTGAACACAGACCAATTCGCTGAAACTATGTTCTCTATCTCAACCGAACCCCCCTCCCTGAGGTTCATCTTCTCAAACAGGTTTTTCTTGTTTGTAAGTATGTAGGATAGAACTTCCTGCAGACCGAGTCCTGCCATTATATCAGACACTGTACTGGAAAAGGATTCAATGGGATTCTGGCTTCCCACTGTGGCCAGTTTTGGTATGACTGCTTCTATTTTGTTGTAACCATAGGATATTAGCACGTCTTCAACAACATCCCTCTGGTGCATTATATCCTGCCTGTACGCTGGGTAGAGGAGCTTTATTCTCTTTCCAGAGGGCTTCGCTTCATACCTTGCCTGGTTCAAAAGCCTGCACGCCCTTTCTATACTTAGGTCCAGACCGGAGACCGTGTTCAGATATTCCAAGTTCAGTTCAAACGCCTTTGGTTCTAACTCTGGTGTTTCCAGTACCCTTCCTGGGTAGACAACCCTGACCCTTTCTATATCGCCTCCCCTGTCTGAGAGGGCAGCAACCATCACATTTAATGCAGGTATAAGGAATTTGAGATTGAAACCTGAACATTCAATAAAAACATCCTTCGTCTCCTTTGTGACCTTGCCTGTGTACTCTGAGTTTATTATTGGTGGTATGGATAGAACCTCTTCAGCGGAATCAATAAACATCGGGTACTCTGGGAGAGCTTCGAGTAGGTATCCAAACTCCCTCCCCTTTGGGTGCTCTTTCAGAATTTGTCTCGGAGTCAATGCCTTTCTGAACTCCAGGGGAATGAATTTTATTCCGTCCGGCTTGACTGTTGTGAATCTTATCGGTGGTTTTATTCTGTTCAGATCGTAAACGCCAATCGCTACCTCTTTCCTGTTTCTTCCAAATGTTACAGATACTTTCTCCTGTAGTTGAATCAGTTGGGAAAGCGAATGGTCATATATTTTCAGGTTCTTAACAACAGCACAGACCGTGAATGGTCTTATGCCCTTTAACCCCTTGTCAACCTTCACAACAATACCTGATTTCTTTGTTTTGTATCTTGGCAGGCCGCCTGATACGTATCTTCCCTTTATCTCCCTTGCTATCCCTTCTGTGCTCCACAGATCTGGTCTGTTCGTGTCCTTTATATCAATCTTGAGCAGGTCTCCTTTGGCCTCATCGATCTCTCCCTTAGCGAACAAGATACCCTCTTCTTTCAGTTTATTTATTGGTATGCTTTTTCCCACCAGCCTGCAGAGATCCTGGTGTGAAACTTCAATCGTTGGCATTTTTCCTCCTATATCAACATCCTTTGGTTTCTCAACCAATCCAGGTTCTTGGAGAAGAGCTCCCTTATGTCTTTTATATTCAGCTTGAACATGGCAAGCCTGTCTATCCCAAGGCCCCATGCAATAACCGGTTCCTTGACTCCAAGGGGCTCTGTTAATTCTGGTCTGAATATCCCTGCTCCAGCGAGTTCAATCCATCCCATCTCAGGGTGCTTTATTGATATCTGAACCGAGGGTTCTGTGAATGGATAGTAGTCTGCATAGAACCTGAACTTCTTCGCTCCCCCTATCTCCATGGCAAACATCTTCAGGGTCCCCAACATCTCCCTAAAGGTCAGGGATTTGTCTATCACAATACCTTCCATCTGGTTGAACTCAACACCGTGGGTTGCATCTATCACATCAGGTCTGAAGCACCTTGATATTGCGAAGTACTTTCCAGGTATTTCAGGTAGGTTTGCAAGGGTTCTTGCAGAAGATGCAGTCGTATGGGCCCTGGGCATCAGCTGGGAGGCCTTTTTGATATCCCACCTGTATCCCCATCCTGTGGAACCAGTTTTCCACCCGTTCTCATGCGCTGCCTTTACTCTACTCACAACCCCCCTGCCCGGGAGTTTTCCGTACTTTGGATGCTTTAAAGTGTACGTCTGGGCCCAGTCCCTTGATGGGTGGTTTTGTGCCTGATAAAGGGCATCGAAATTCCAGAATTCTGTTTCTATCATCGGGCCCATCATCTCCATGAAACCAAGTTCAACCAGCCTTTGCCTGACCTCTGAGAGGAAATGTTTGTATGGCTGCCTTTTGCCTGGATAAATCTTCTTTCCCGTTACCCTAACATTGTATGGCTTTATCTTCACCCTCCTCCACATTCCTGTCTTTATCAACTCCGGAGGAAGATTTAATATCTCCTTGCCCAGCATCTTCTCTGCCTTCTTGACAACATCCTCCCTCTCCATGTAGATGAGTTTTCTCTTGAGTAAAAGGTCTATCATCTTGCCGTCAACCTGTTTTCCTTCAGACAATCTTTTCAGCGCATCATGTTCTGGTATATGTCTGGTTTTCCTGACCAGAAAGAGCTTCCCTGATTCGAGCCTGATCCATCTCTTCTTCTTGGCCCACTGTAGGGCTATTCCGAAGTTTTCTATCCTTGCCTTTAAATCCTCAATCTTCATTGGTCCCCTTAGGGATTCCGCCAAGTTTGCCTCAGGCAGTCCATTCTCAAGATAGTTTTTCCCTTCCTCAGTCAGTTTATACATAGAACCACTCATGATATTATATTGGGTATTTATCCTTTTTATCTATCTAACAGGTTTCCATTGCTTGATCCTTGAGCTTCTGAAAAAAAGATAATGGAAAAAATTGGACAGGTATATCATCACGAATCTCGGTGTTCCCAAGTTCCTGAACCTCCTTATGGTCTCATGGATTGTCAGGTCCTTGAGGTAGGCAAACTTTCCATGTTTTGAAGCCCTGAAAACGAAATCCAGGTCCTCTATCACATTGAGGGTTTCATCAAAGCCGTTTACCTTTTGGAAAACATCTTTAGTGACGATAATCCCATTGTCCCCTGTACCACAGGGTTTTATATTGTAGAAGAATCTTCTCAGGTTGTGCCATAACACGTAGAAACTTTTCTCGAACCCGGACGGCTCAACCTCTTCATGGGGCATCACTCTGCAGTTAGCACCCGAAAGACCATTCATGACAAACTGGTCATAAAGTTCATTGAAGAAGTTCTCAGGTACCCTCACATCTGCATCAAGAAAGGTGAATATCTCTCCTCTTGCATGCATGGCTCCAAAGTTTCTTGCTCTTGCTATTCCTCTTTTTTTATGGAAAAGAATCTTGTCTGTATACTTCTTCGCAATATCAATGGTTTTGTCTCTGCTCCCCCCATCAACTATGATTATCTCTACGTTGTGCTTGGATTTTCTTCTCGCTTCATGGATTGAGGAGAGAGAATCTCCGATTGTCTTCTCCTCGTGTAGGGTAGGGACTATCACAGAGAAATTACATGTGTCC
This sequence comes from Candidatus Aenigmatarchaeota archaeon, assembly GCA_030670085.1. Taxonomy (GTDB): domain Archaea; phylum Aenigmatarchaeota; class Aenigmatarchaeia; order QMZP01; family QMZP01. The sequence goes on along the minus strand of DAOVCJ010000004.1, from coordinate 10,122 downwards.
ATAATATTATTAAAACGTGCAACGAATTTATACTTTTGAGGTGAAGAATAAGACATGTTAGGTGTGTGGAGGGGTGTCTGGAACGAAATGGGTGATATAGAATTTGGAAGAGAACCCTACATGTGGAAATTCTACGAAATGCTTCTGGGAAATTATGATTTCAGGGGCAAAAGGGTTCTTGAACTTGGGTGTGGAACAGGAATAAACACCATTCTTATGGCATGTAGGGGAGCGAAAGTAACGCTTCTTGATTCCTCCAAGGAAGCATTGGGAATTGCCAGGAATGTCCTGGATAGATTTTCCCAAGAAGGGGAACTTGTTCATGACAATGCCCTGGATCATGGTTTCGAAAACGAGTTTGATTTGGTCCACTCAGAGGGTGTTGTAGAGCATTTTCTGGGAAGAGAAAGACAGGAGATTATCGATTCCCATTCCCGGGCATTGAAGAAAAACGGCAAAGCTGTGATAATAGCGCCGAATTCCAAATGCCCCCCGTACAGAGTTGGAAAGCTCCTTTCAGAGAGATTGGGGGTGTGGATGCATGGTGGTGAGTATCCGTTTTCCAGAAAGGAGCTTGAGTTCAGGGTCAGGAATTCTGGACTGAAGATAGATAAAAACATTGGGGGAGAATTCCTTTTCTCGTTTGGATGGTTTTTTTCTCCTATATGGTTGATGAATGGAAAAGTATTGAAAAAATCCATTCAGCAGCCGGCAAACAAAAGAATAGTAAAGATGAATTATGATAACCTTCTAGCCAACCGTTGGGGAAGGGTTCTAGGTATTGTTGGGGGGAAGGTATAGCTACCATAAGGCCAAGTCAAGCTCATCCTTCTTGTTCTTCTTACCCCTTATTCCCTTTACCATTCCCTTAAAGTAGAAAAAATTAACAATGGGTAAGTAATAGAGCATGTACTTCAGGAGCAGTATCGGATTTATGAAGCCCCTCTCTGAGTAAACAAGAACCGTTATATGAAAGTATGTGGCTATTGTTATGATTACTAGTTCTATTATAAGATTTAGGATTGGGATTAGAGAGAGTGTGGATACAAAAAGATACAACTGCCAGAGAACAAGGAGCGCTACCAAGAATCCCAGGATTATGTAAGGGAGGAAATATGATAGGAACTGTGGGGATTTTCTATAATACCTTCTGTGGCGAAAGAACGTGTAGGCAGAGCCCACCCCCCACCTTATCTTCTGCTTCTTCAACTCTTCTCTTGTTTCTGGCTCGTTTGTATTTGCAGTTGCATTAGGCTCCCACTCTATTACATATCCGTTCTTTGCAACCCTTGCTCCCATGTCATTGTCTTCTGTAAGGGTTCTCCCCCACCCACCTGTCTTTTTTATAACGCTCTTTCTCATGGCAAAGCAGCACCCCCTAAAGGCTATAAGGGAACCGAAGTACAGGTGGGTCCTAAGATGGGAGTGGGTGAATATGTTCTCTACGGAAACAAGTTTTGCAATGCTCCTGTTGTTCTTTGCGGTAAAGGTTGGCATTACCACAGCTACCTTTGGTTTGTAAAACCATGGCATGATCTTCTTCAGAACATCCTTCTCAACCACTGTGTCAGAATCTAGGAAGAGCAGAATTTCATTCTTCGCCTTTTTGGTTGCCATGTCCAAGGATATGGATTTTCCCATCCTCCTTTTGTTCTGAATCAGCTTGACCCCGTATTTCTTGCATATCTGTGGAGTTTTATCGTCAGAATCGTTTATAACAATAATTTCCTTTTTCGGATAATCTAGGTTTTTTACTGATTTCAGTGTCTGCTCTATGGTTCGCTCGGCTTTGTATGTAGGGATTATCACAGAGACTGGTGGTAGATTTTTGGGATTTGGCTTGGGTCTCCGCATATTTTGTCTTACTATTCCCTCGTAACCGAGAACCCAAAAGAGAAACGTCAAGAAAACAATGAATACAGCTACCCACATAAAAATTATATTGGGTTGATATATTAAATCTATTTTCTGTATCGCTTCACTAACTTGACCCAAAGATGCTTATTGTATATGAAACCTATCATTGCCCCGAAAACAAAACCCCCCACGTGCGCCCAGAAGGCGACATTACTCCAATCTGTAAAAACGCTGATGAACGCGAGTACCAGCTGAAGGACAAACCAGCTCCCTATTATTACATACGTAGGAAGCTTCCATAGGGTATAAAACCCTATTGCCTTTATTTTCATGTGAGGCAGCAAAACGAGGTACGCTCCCAGAATCCCTGAAACCGCGCCCGATGCACCAACAACCGGCAGGCTTGAGCCGAAGTCTGTAATGTAGTGAAAAGAGAGTGCGAAAATGCCTGAGGCGAGATAGAAAAGCAGAAACTTCACCCTTCCGAAAGCGTACTCTAGGTTGTCCCCGAATATGTAGAGGTACCACATGTTTATGAAAATGTGCAGGATTCCAGCATGTAGGAACATGGATGTAAACGTCGCCAGAATGCTTGGGTTTGCTGGTATGAAACCATATGTTGTCACAATACCTTCAAAGTCAATAAAACTGAAAATGAATGTCAGAACATTCACCAATATAATGCCATACGTGAAGTAAGGGGTCTTTTTTGAAATGTTTTCATCTGCATAAGGGAAAAACTGCGCTTTCATTGTATATTATTTGGAGTCTGAGAATAAAATTATTGCTTGCTAAACTACATGGGTTAAGGGATAGCAAACGCTCCTAAGAAAAACAAACCAATAACCAGACCGAGAACAATGCCAATGATAACATATAATACTATTATACCCAGTATCAGTGCACCAAGAACCCTCAGCATTGAAATCTCATGGAATATTGACAGTCCCTTGAGCTCGAGGTAAAGTGTCCATATTAAAAATGCAATTGACATCAGAGAGAAAACCAGTGTTGCTAAAGACATTTCTACCAAATTGAGCTCGAGTAGAAGGTTCCCAGGAGAAAGTGAGGGGAGAATAGAAAAAAGTATAAGCAACGAGATTGGTATTGAAATAATAGTGAGTATAACGTTTGGTGTGTAAGCATACACTATTCCCTTGAATGTATCAACCATCCTTCCCTTTCCTTTAAAGAGCCTGAGGAATATGTTGAAAAACCATGCCGTTACAAAGAGTATAACGATAGTCAGTACAAGTGAAATGTTTGCAAACAAGAAATTGGATACAGTGGTTATCGTAAACATACTCATAAGTGGGTTAATCAATGAGGGATTGAAAAACGCTGCTCCCATAGTTAGAGAAAGGTACAGGACAGCGTTTGCTATTATGATCTGTATAAACAGTAAGAACAGGTAATATTTGACCGGGGCCTCATATCCCTTCTCGGCCTTCACTGCCTCAAAAAACTTTCCTGGATGTCTTAGAATCATTTTGAATTTGGTGAAGACTCCCATTGATTTGTATGGGGATTCTGTGGAGGGTTCAGGAGGAGCTTCTGGCTGGCCTGGGGGCTGTTCTGGGGATTTTTCTTCACCCATAAGCTCTGGGACCCTTGTTGTATACGCTGTAGGTGCTTGTTGGGGGACAACGGGCTCTTGTTCTCTTTCTTCTATGATTGTATCTATTGCCTCATCAACATCCTGTTTTCTCCATCCCTCATTAATTAGGGCCCTTTCAATATGATCTATTGGGGTTCCAGATTTCAGAGCATGTTTTATATAATCAACAAGTCTGGGGTCAGCCATATTTATAGTATATCCCAGGTCCTATATTAAAAATAGGTTCTAACCTTCCTCAGGCCCCTTTTCATACCAGATTTCATGCCATGTCTCTGCATAACCATTTCAAGTCTGCCTTTTTCTATTGCATTAAGGATGTTCCTTTCGCCTTTCCCGCTTTCTATAAGCATGTAGGTTTTTCCGAACTCGTCCAAGAAATGCGCATCAGATCCCGCAACCATTGGTTTGCTGTTTTCTTTTGCAAACTCCATCGCCCTTTCATTAAACCTGTTTATGACAGTTCTCGCATTGAAACCCTCTACCGCATCTACATATTCCAGAATGCTTTTTGTGTTTTCGCCTATCCCCCTCCTCATTAAATCAAAGGGGTGGGGAACCACAAGAAATCCTTTGTTTTTCTTTGCCTCCTGGCAGGTCTTTAAAATATCCTGTCCCTCTTTTATTTCATTTCTTATGTTGTAAACCAACACTTCGCCCTGCTTTGTCTTGATCTCCTGGCCAACAAAAACAATCAGGTCTTTCGCGGTTTTTCTCGCAATTTCCTTTGTCTCTATGGCTCCTTTAATCGTTCCATGGTCTGTAACCGCTATCGCGTCAAAACCGAGTTCTACTGCTTTCTTAACCAGATCCTCTGGATTTATTTCACCGTCCTTTGAGTACTTTGTGTGTATGTGCAGGTCCACCTTCAGACGCTTCATGAGCTTATTGTGAATTCAATAAATATATAGCCTTCAAATGAAAACATTTTAAGCTCGCAAACCATTACTAATTTATTGGGGTTTTCGTATGGCTGATGTTCTGGATATTGCCAAGAGAAGGGGTTTCTTCTGGCCATCCTTTGAGATATATCAGGGATGCTCAGGCTTCTACACGTACGGTCCCCTGGGAGCATTGATGAAGCTCAGAATAGAAAACCTCATCAGGGAATATTACATGATTCAGGAGGGGTGCGTTTTGATAGAGGCTCCCATACTCACAACAGAGGACCCGTGGGTGGCGAGTGGCCATATAGAATCATTCACTGACATGACAATTGAATGCCAGAAATGTGGTGAGGCCTACAGAGCAGACCAGCTAATCGAGGAGAAGATAGGAAAGGATGTTGAAGGTTTGGGTCTGGGTGAAATCCAGAAGATAATAAAGGATAAGAAAATAACGTGCCCGAAATGTTCTGGTGTTCTGGGAAACGTGTATGACTACAACCTTATGTTTAAAACATACATAGGGCCTGGCAAAAACAAGATATCTGGGTACTTGAGGCCAGAGACTGCACAGACAACCTACATGCCTTTCAAGAGGCTTTATGAACTGGGCAGGAGGAAGCTTCCCCTTGGTATCATACAGTTCGGAAAATCCTTCAGAAACGAAATCTCTCCGAGGAAGGGTCTCGTGAGGCTCAGGGAATTCTCACAGGCAGAAGTGCAGTTCTTCATACACCCAAAACAAAGGGATAATCATCCCAGGTTCAGTGAAGTCAAAAACCTAAAGGTTCCTGTCCTGACAAAACAGGACCAGAAGAAAACCCAAAAACCGAGAATGATGAAGATTGGTGAACTGGTTAAAAAGAAATTTGCCAGCGAATTCATTACATACTTCCTTGCAAGGTCATGGCAGATATATATGCAGATGGGTATTGATCCAAAAAAACTCAGGCTAAGACAGCATAAGGATGAGGAGAGGTGTTTCTATTCAAAGGATACGTGGGATGTTGAATTCCTCTCGGATAATTACGGCAGGATAGAGCTTGTCGGAATCGCTGACAGGACGGATTACGACCTGAAGAGGCATATGGGTTTGAGCAGGCAGGATATGAAAGTAGACTGGAATGGGGAGAAAATAATACCACGTGTTATTGAGGTTGCATATGGTATTGACAGGCCGTTGTTCTGTGTAATGGAATCGTGTCTCAGGGAGGACAGGGACAGGGTCTATTTTGCGTTCCCTCCAAGGGTTTCCCCATACCAGGTTGCAGTTTTCCCGTTGGTCAGAAAGAATGGCCTGCCAAAGTTAGCAAGGAGTATCTTTGAGATGCTCCGAAGGTGTGGGTTCTTGGTTCTCTATGATGAAACCGGGTCTATAGGAAGGCTCTACTACAGACAAGACGAAGCAGGAACGCCTTATTGCATAACGATAGACTATGATTCGAAAAAGAAGGAGGACGTTACCATTCGTAATAGGGACAACCAGAAGCAGATAAGGGTAAAGATAAAGAAACTTCCGGGTGTTTTAAGAGGGCTTTTTGAAGGTGAGAAATTTGAAACCCTTGGAAGAGTAATCAAACAAACTGCAGGTAAACAAAAATCACGTAAATAAGCAGCAGTATGAGTCCTTCGCCTCTGGATAGCTGCCATTTCTTTGACACGAACCATTTCGTGCTCATGAAAAGCAGGAGGAGCACGTTAACGAGGAGTATTATTGGTATTACTATTGTAAGTATCTTTGTTGTGACAGGTATCGGGGACACTAAAGAAGTTGCCCCAAGCACCATGACGTTGAACATGTTCGCTCCAAGGATATCGCCTATGGATATCCCCACCATTTTTTTGAAGGCTGCTGTAATTACCACGGCTAGCTCAGGGAGGGATGTTCCAATTGCAACAGCTATAATCGCAATGAGTATTTCAGGCACACCCCAAATAGTTGATATGCTTATTGTGGAGTCTATAAGAAGCTTGGCGCCTGCAACAACAAGCCCTCCACCAAATATCGTGAAAACGATGTATTTCGCTATCCTTCTTCTTTTGTACTCTATTTTGGTTTTTTTCTTCTTGGTCTCTGATCCCATCCCTCTTCCCCTCTTGATCATGTTTGCCATGTAAAAGGCAAATAGAATGATCAAGGCCAGTCCTTCGTACCACACAAGTCCATCAATAAGAAGTAGTGAGAAGATGAGAAGGTATACTATGAGTATATAATTCAGCCTTTTTATATTCCTGTTTGTGGCAAGTGGGACGAACACGGCCGCAAGTGCAAGTATAAGTGCGGGATTTGCTATTATTGAGCCCAGTACTGTTCCGGTAGCTATGTCAACCACACCAGAGAAGGCGGACATTATAGAAACGGACAGCTCTGGTAGAGTTGTGGAGAAAGCCACCAGGGTTAGGCCGATCATGAAATTGGACACGCCAAGGAGACGGGCTGTCTGAGAGGCATATTTCACCACAATGTCCGCTCCCTTTATCAGAAGGGCCACTCCTACAGCAAAGAACAAAAAGTAGTACCACATGCTACTCAAATCCTCCAAACAGTTTTAGCTTTAGCTGAGTTATTATAAGCACAGTGCTTGAAACCGCCACTATCACCAGCCAGTCAAGAAGGCCAAGACTGACTGTCTTGAAACCTATCTGTATGGCAGGCACGTATATGACCAGCAGCTGTAGTATTATTGATGCCGCTATCGCATAAATCAGTTTCCTGTTCGAGAAAACACCAATCTTGAACATTGAATATTTCAGCGATCGGCAGTTTATCACATTAAACATTTCATATATAACCAGTGTGGTGAATGCTAGTGTCCTTGCCTTGTCTAAACTGACGCCGAGGCCCCAGTAGAAAACCCCGAGCGTTCCTATACACATTATAATACCTATCATTATCAGGAAACGTATGGCTCCCTTGGAGAGTATCTTTTCCTTTGGATTCCTGGGTGGCCTGTTCATAATGTCGGGTGATGGGGGATCAATCCCCAAAGCCAATGCGGGCGGACCGTCTGTTACCAGGTTTATCCAGAGCAGGTGGACGGCTAGTAGAGGTAGAAGTGCGCTTCCTGATGGGTCAACGAATAGGAGCATGGCAAGGAAAACAACCGAGACCTCACCAATGTTGCTTGAGAGTAGGTAGTAGATGAACTTCTTTATGTTGTCGTATATATGTCTCCCCCCTTCAACCGCCCTGACTATGTTTGAGAAGTCATCATCTGCGAGAATCATATCAGACGCCTCTTTAGCGACGTCTGTTCCCTTTATGCCCATTGCAATCCCTATGTCTGCATTCTTAAGGGCGGGCGCGTCATTAACACCGTCACCGGTCATTGCAATTATATGACCCTTCTTTTTGAATGCGTTGACTATCCTTACCTTGTGCTTGGGGTCCACTCTTGCATAAACCGAAATATCCTCTATCATGTCTTCAAGTTTCTCATCTGAAATAGAATCCAGCTCTGCGCCTGTTAAGCTCTTCTTGCCTTCCTCGAACAACCCTATCTCCTTTGCAATCGCTAGGGCTGTGTTTTTGTGGTCTCCTGTTATCATCACGGTCTTTATCCCTGCCTGCTTGCAAAGTTTTATGCTCTCTTCTACGTCGGGTCTTGGGGGATCTATCATCCCTGCCAGACCAACAAAAACCAGGTCCTTTTCAAGCTTCTCATCAAACTTCTTTGTCTTTACTTCCCTGTATGCAAATGCCAGGACCCTCAAGGCCTCGTTTGCGAGATTCTGGTTCAGGTCAAGTATCATGTTCTTTTCGTTCTTGGTTAGCTTCTTGATCCTTCCGTTTTCATAAATCTTGGTGCACAGGTCTAGTATGGTTTCAGGGGCTCCCTTAACGTAGAGGATGTTCCTGTTTTCACTCTTGTTAACAGTGCTCATCATCTTCCTCTCTGAAGCGAAGGGTATCTCATGTAACCTCGGGTTCTGCTTCTCCAGGGCCTCCTTGTCAAGTCCTGCCTTTTTTGACAACACCACCAGCGCCCCCTCTGTTGGGTCACCCACTATTTCCCAGGATTCGTCATTCTCCAACTGAGCGTTGTTGCAGAGTGCTCCTGTTTTTAACAAAAGCGATAGGGTTTTATCCTTTATGGGATCAATCCTTTTTTCATCGAAAAGGAAATCTCCAGTGGGTTCGAACCCCTTTCCTGTCACCTCTATTAATCTGTCCTTGTACCATATCTTCCTCACTGTCATCTCATTCTTGGTCAGGGTTCCTGTCTTGTCTGCACATATGACCGACGTACTTCCCAAGGACTCAACAGCCGGAAGCTTTTTTACCAGTGCCTTATGCTTGGCCAGTCTCTTCAGTCCAACGGCCAGGGTTATTGTGACCACTGCAGGAAGGCCCTCTGGTATCGCAGCAACCGCTAAAGCGATACCTGTTGTTACCATCTCCATCAGGGCATGACCCCTTAGGATGCCAATTGCTATTACTATAATAGATATTGCAATTACGATAAAGCCCAGCTTCTTTCCAAAAACCTTTAATCTCTCTTGTAGGGGGGTTGCCTGCTCTCCTGCCTCCTCTACCATCTTTGCAATCTTTCCTATCTCTGTCTTCATTCCTGTATTAACAACTACCCCATACCCCCTTCCGTATGTTACTATGGTTCCCATGAATGCCATGCTCGCCATCTCAGCTAGGGTTTTGCACTTGATGCCTTCTGCATACTTTGAAACAGAAACGGATTCTCCAGTAAGGGCGGATTCGTCTATCTTGAGCTCAACCCCCTTGGTAATCCTCATATCAGCTGGGATCTTGGTTCCCTGCTCAAGCATAACGATGTCTCCTGGAACGAGCATGTTGCTTGGTATTCTCTTCGTTTTCCCTTCCCTCACCACCATAGCCTCAGGCGCTGTCAGTTTTTTGAGCGCCTCTATTGTCTTCTCCGCTTTGTACTCCTGAAAGAAGCCGAACACTGCATTGAAAAGAAGTATGATAAGTATCACAATAGCGTCTAGTATCTCCCCTATTAAGGCAGAAAGAAGGGTTGCGATGATAAGTATGATGACCAGAGGGGAGGTGAACTGGTTTAGGAGTATCTTTAGCTTACTTATCTTTCTTTTTCTTTTGATTTCATTCAGCCCGTATTTACCCAGTCTGGTTTTTGCCTCTGATTCTGCCAGACCCTTTTCTGTAGTTCCCAGGTCCTTCAGAACATTTCCCATAGACATTTCATGCCATTTTCTGGAACCATTCATGGGAGAACTGGTTTCGGTTGCTTCCATATAATAAATATTGTTTGGGTTTCCTAATATAGATTAGAATTCGAAAGTGAATTACTTCTTCTTCAGTTTCAGTATCGCCTCTGCCAGGTCATGGGTTTTGCCCAGAGCTCTTCTGGCGTCTTCTTCTGAAACACCTGCCTGGCTCATGACTGTTTCAACATCCTCGCTGTTAAATCCCTCTTTCGCTCTTTCCTCCACATCCCCTGTTATCTGGAACGTGTCCTGGCCCATGGCATTGACCTTGGAGACCTGGGGGTTCTTGATTACTATGTCCTTCTCAGGGGTCTTTATTATCACTTCCTCTGCCTCTATCTCGACGGCCTGAATGCCCATGCGCTTCATCATTCTTTCCATCTGTTTCGGATTGATTCTCATAACATCACTACGAATTATTGGTTTGGTATTTTAAATTGGTTATCTTAAACATCTCTTTTGAAAAAGATTGTTTTGGTAATATATGATAAACATGCGATTGTGTTTTTATTGTTTTAAGCCAAATAATTACTGTTTTTGTTTTTACCGTTGCAGGGG
>DAOVCJ010000012.1 GCA_030670085.1 Candidatus Aenigmatarchaeota archaeon | reverse complement strand
AAAGCTTTATAAGTCTTTCGTTCATCGTAAAACCAGTAATTTAAGCTATTGATATCGGTTTTAGCTAAATCTTAAGGGAAGACAAACACACTGTCTTGCGTTAGAATTCGTAACGAAAGACTATTTTTTTCTGGCATACTTAGCATAGTCTGGGGTGACCTCAGTATCCAGAAGATACCTCAACAATTCCTCATTCTCATTCCTGTGGCGCCTCGCAATGTAGAACAGGAGATAGACCAGGATTATCCAGGCTGCAAGGGTCTCTGCAAAGTTCAGAATGTTGAGAGCATAAACCATGTAGGCAATTATCATGAACAAAACAATCCAGACCAAGAATCGGTTTAACTGCCTCGCGCTCTCCATGTAGCTGTCCAGGAAAATCTTCTGCTTGTCCTCCTCCAGTCTGGTGAGCCTCTTGTCATAGTAATCGAGCCTGAACCATACCCTTCCCAGAATATCTTTTCTGAAATTTATACTTTTGAAACCAAGTCTTTCTTTTTTAAGTTTCCCCTCCTTTCTGGGTTTTTCGGTCATGTTACTCCCTTGTTGCAATCCATATCCTCTGCAGGGCAGAGATGTTGCTGAGAACAGCCAGGATAACAATCACATACGTCAGATAGACCGGCTCTATCGAGGCCAGGAGAATTCCAATAAACAGTATTATCATCCTTTCCGCCCTCTCCAGGATCCCTCCCTTTAGCTCTTCATAAACCAGTTCCTTTTCCTTTGCAGCAGATTTCGTGTATGTGGTCATAAGGCTGCCAAAAATGTAAAGGAATATCCAGGCATATACAGGCAGGTAGAACCCAGGCAGCCCTGAAAAAAGAAGAGCAAACACTATTATCCCCTCCACGTACCTGTCCATTATGGTATCCAGGTATGCCCCAAGCCTCGAGGCCTTGCCCATCACTCTTGCCACTGATCCATCAATCAGGTCCATAAAGGCTGAAACAATGAAGAAAACAGCTGCTGCCAGGAACTGCCCATAAATAAGGAAGTACAACGCTATTAATGCAGGTATGATACTCAACAGAGTCCATTGGTTTGGTGAAAGTTGGAATTTAGAGAAAAAAATCCCCACCTTTATTGAAATATTCGAGAATATTTCCCTTCTTTTGTACAGGGTCATATGTTATCTTTCCCTTCCTCCCTTTATAAATTCTTCCACCATTTGTTTTGCGAGGGAATCAGGAAACTGCTGGATGGGATGTTTCATGAAGTAGGAAGAAGGCGAGATCAAAGCGCCACCGATTCCCCTGTCCTTTGCCAGTTTAGCACACCTCAGGGCATCTATCACAACGCCTGCTGAATTCGGGGAATCTTCCACAGAGAGTCGAAGTTCCAGGTCCATTGGAACATCTCCAAAATGTCGACCCTCTATGCGTATGAACCCTATCTTGTTGTCGTTCTGCCAGGGAACGTAATCGCTGGGACCTATGTGGATGTTCCCATCTTCGAATCTCTTGGCTGCCTGGGACTGGACAGATTCGGTTTTTGATATTTTTTTCGATTTTAACCTCGTTCTTTCAATCATGTTTAGGAAATCAGTATTTCCACCAGTGTTGAGCTGATACGTCCTATCGATCTTCATTCCCCTGTCAGCAAAGAGCTTGGTCAGAACCCTGTGAACTATTGTGGAACCTATCTGTGATTTTATATCATCACCCACAATCGGAACACCAGCATCCCTGAACCTCTTTTCCCATTCTGGATTAGATGCTATGAAAGCGGGCATGCAGTTGACAAGGGCGCACCCCGCCTTTATTGCACAATCAGCATAATATCTCGTGGCTTCCTCGCTTCCCACAGGCATGTAGTTTATCAGAACGTCTGTTTTGGTTTCCTTTAATATCTTCACAACATCAACTGGCTTTTCCTTAGAAATCCGGAATGCCCTGTCCTCGTGGAATTCGTCCATGTGGTTCGCCACACCGTCCAGGACAGGACCCCTCACAACAGTAACCCCAAGGTTCGGGACATCCCTGAAGAATATCTTTGTGCAGTTGGGCTTGGCAAAAATCGCCTCGGACAGGTCTTTTCCCACCTTCCTTTTGTCCACGTCAAAAGCAGCCACAGGCTTTATGTCAGATATTTTGTAGTCCCCAAGAACGTTATGCATGAGGCCGGGAACAAGCTCATCATTCGAATCCACATCCTTGTAGTAGAGCAGTCCCTGTATCAGGGAAGAACAGCAGTTCCCCACACCCGCTATCGCGATTCGGATTTCCTTCAAATAATCACCGATACTTTACACCTGTAAAGTAATTGGTAAAGTATATTTAAATGTTTTACAAATATAAAGTATGCACTTGAAACGCCTTAACTACCTAAATACAAAGGAATGCCTTTGGGCTTATATCCTGAACATCCTCAACAAAAAACCCATGCACGCATACGCAATAAGAAAAGAGATAGAAATACGGTTCGGTTTCAGGCCAGGAACCATGACATCATACAAGGTCCTTTACCTGATGAGAAGATCAGGACTGGTCAAGAAAACCAAGGATGACAGAAGGGTTGTGTATAGCATAACACCTAAAGGCAAACATGACCTGAAAAAGGCAATTGATTTTTATAAACATAGGATAAAGCTTCTGGGAAAGTAATTTGAAGGTTTTAAATAAACAAATATCTAAATAATAAAACCAATAAATACGAATACCCGACTTGGACAGATTGAGCAAAGTCGGGACACGAATATTACCATTAACCTAATGAAAGGAGGGGATGAAGATGGCAAAACCAGGTTTTATGAAGTTCGAGGTTTCAAAGGAACTCGTAAACAAGGTCTTGGAAGCAGTAACAATAGCGAAAACCACAGGTAAAGTAAGAAAAGGAGTGAACGAGACAACAAAGGCGATAGAAAGGGGGATAGCAAAGCTAGTGGTCATGGCAGAAGATGTGACGCCAGAAGAGGTCCTTATGCATCTTCCAATTCTTTGCGAGGAGAAGCAGGTTCCGTATGCATACGTCCCGCTCAAGATGGAGCTTGGGAAGGCTTCGGGAATCGATGTTCCCACATCTTCCGTTGCGATAATTGAGGAAGGGGACTCCAAAAAACTTATATCAGAGATCGCAGAGAAGACAAATGCTTTAAAAAAGTAACGCATAAATAAATCGTGAGAGTATGGTACCGGCTGAGGTTGTACAGATATTAGGCAGACTGGGAATAAAGGGCGTGAGCAGAGTCAGGTGTAAGGTTCTTGATGGAGAAGACAAGGGAAAGATTCTAACGAGAAACGTTGTGGGCCCAATCAAGTCAGGAGATGTCATAATTCTTAAGGAAACTGCAATGGACAGCGTTGCAAGGCTGCATGGGAGATAATATGAAATGTTCATTTTGCGGTGGAAAGGTCCCGGATGGAAAGGGAAAGATGTTCGTAAAGAACGACGGCAAAATTTTCTACTTCTGTAACTCCAAGTGCCAGAAGAACTGGAGAATGGGAAGGACTGGAAAGGCAACGAAATGGACCGAAACATACAGGAAGCTCAAGGGAAAGGGTTAGATTCCCTTCAGAAATTCCTTTTCTAAGAAATGAAGTTTCCCTGGAATAACTATCATAGCAGGGGATTCCATTCGCTTTTTGATAACGTCTCTGACTTTTCCGAACCTTATCTTTTGCTCTCTTGATCCCAGTCTTGATACAGCGACGATCTCGGTTTCGGGCAGAACGAGTTTCTTCTTCACCTTCCTTTCTATTTCCATCAGAATCTCTATCCCTTCTTTCACACCCATTCCAGTATCCAGTAAAAGCAGGGTGTGGAGCCCGTTCTTCTTGTTGAGCTCTATCACATCATAGAATGAGCTCGGTTCGTATCCCTTCTGAGGCTTAACAACAGTCGCGGTTCTCCCGAAGCTGTAAATCCCTAAGCCGCATTCAGCAATTGCTGTGTAGGCAGAGGAGGAGTGGATAACTTTGGCGGGGATCTTTTTCTTTCTTGCCTCAAGAATAATATGAACATGAGTGGTTGCAACCAAAGGGTCACCAGGAACAAAAACAGTAACGTTGTTTTCCTTTGCCTCTTTCAGAATCCTGTTTGAGTTTTCCTCCATGTCACTTCTCTTCAGGACAGTGATTTCTTTGCCAATGAGTTTCTCAAGGTTTTCAAGGGAACCTCCCCAGCCTGCAGTGTAGAACTCAGCGTAAACCTTATCTGCTTTTACAGCTGCCTCCATTCCCTTAAGGGAGATGTCCTTTTCATCCCATATACCAAGACCGACGAACGTCAACATCTTCACACCCACCTAATAGAAATTATTCATGCTTAAATAAATTAATACGAATTCGGATATATGAAAGCATCAAAGACAATCCCCAGGATTGTATTGACCGTATTTCTGCTTTTAAACGGAGCCTCTGGTTTTCAGGGAAAGGGCGTGCAACAACTGAAAACAAAACTCATTGAATCAGATTTTGAAAAAGAAAGAATAGAACAGATATTCTCTGATCCCAGATTCAAGATATACCACGACCTTCCAAGTATATGGTCCAGGGCGAAAAAAATAGACTACATTGAGCGGGGTTTCTGTTCTGAAAAATCGATAGAAGATGGATTAAAATTCTTCATAAGTAACAGCAAGTCCATGTCGAAGGCCTGGAAAGAATACGAGGTTGGAGGTGAATACATAACAGCCCTTCTAAAGATGGAGAGTGATTTAGGAAGAAACATGGGGGAGAGGACGGTCTTGAATTCCCTCGCTTCCAACTGGTTTTACATTGATGGCTCTACTGAAAAGGGCAAAAATAAGGAGAGAATCTTCTACGAGGAGATTGTAGAGCTACTGAAAATGGAGGGTGTTCTCTACAAAGATGACAGCGATATCTTCTCCCTCGAAGGATCCTATGGGGGTGCGTTTGGGTGGCCGCAGTCGATTCCCACATCCTACAAAAATTTAGGTGTGGATTTTGACATGGACGGGGATATAGACATAATCGACCCTAACGACCCTGACGATTCAATAGGTTTCATTGCGAATTACCTTGTAAAACATGGTTTCAAAGAAGACAAATTTAATGCCATTCAGGATTACAACCCAAACGATGGTGAGAAATTTCCAAAAGCGATAATTTTATATGCGGACAAACTGAGAGAAAAATTTATTAAATCTATTACACCATATCTGTCCCGCATCACTTTTTGAATAAAATCTCCACAACGTCCCCATCCTTTAATTCGTAATCCGCGCCAATCTTTTTCTTCTCAAGGTTTAATCCCCCAATGAAGGATTCTGCAAGGTCTGTGTGTACCTTTGCAGCGAACTCCTTGAGCGTGGTTCCCTTGCGGACTAGATGGGCATCAGGCAAGACGTTTCCCTTGGTATCCGTGAGCTTGTTTACGTTTGCAACAGGATAAACCACAATCTGCTCCAGCATCTCAAAAACCAGTTTGTTCAGGCAGTCCTGAATCCCTGTGGAACCGTATTTCTCAAGAACATTCTTCTTTATGAAATCCAGCGCGTCTCTCTGCTTTTCGCTGAGCTTGTCAGAGACAACCTCGAACTCTTTTGAGCCAGGCGTATATTTTATCAATCCATGTTTCTCAGCTTCTCTCAGAGCCAGCTCTGATTCAGCAGAGCAGGGAATCGCTCCCTTGTTGATCTTTTCAAAATTCTCCTGTGATTCCAGGAGGTCTATCTTGTTTGCAGCGATAAGGATTGGTTTCGATATTCCCCTGAGAACAGACGCGAATTCATGGTCCTCGGGATTCGCTTTTTTCATGGCAAGCTTTACATCATTCTCTGTTATACCCAGGCCAGAAAGCTGCTTTGCCAGGAGTTTCTCTATCGGAATCTTCTGGGTCTCAGCAAGCTTCTTTGACTTCTCGAAAGCCTTGCTCGAGATGTCCCTTATCCACTCATCTATCTCATACTCCAGAACCTCTACGATTTTCCTCGGGTCGTAGCCCTTCTCGGGCTTTCCCTCTGCATTCATTTCCCCAGACGAGTCAAGAACATGTATCAGCCCCGACGCCTGTATAAGGTCGCCAAGAAACCGGTTCCCCAATCCCTTCCCTTCATGCGCACCAGGAACAAGACCAGCAACATCCAGAAGCTTCACAGGAACGAATCTTGTCCCGTTCTCACATCTGGAGTTCTGTGGGTTGCACTTCACACCGAGTTTCTTACAGGGGCAGGGAGTCTTTACAAAACCCGCGCCTTGGTTGGGTTTTATGGTGGTGAAGGGATAGCTAGCTATCTCAACCTCTGTCAAAGTCAAGGATTTCAGAAATGTGGATTTCCCTGAATTCGGACAGCCAACAATACCTACGAGCATAAGTTATTCTTAAAACAAGCTTATTTAAAATATTTTGAATCTCTTCTTCAGCTGCAGGTAGAACTCGGTCTGTGCCTTAATGGCGAATACCTGGGATATTGCAAGACCTATCAGGGCTATTATAACTACCACGATAAGGGTAGGCATGTTCGTCTGCAGTACCTGATTAAGAGAAGCTATCATTTCTGATGGCATGGGCTGGGTTCCCATGAACATGGGTCCAAGGGAAGCAAAGATTCCGAAAAACAAAAACATTGCAGGGATTGAGAATATAGTGTATATCACAACTGTTACTATTGCAATCAAAAGCCACGCAAGGAATACCCGCAAAGGCTTGTTTCTGAATATTTTATAGGAGTTCTCTATCGATTTCCAGAATCCCATGTTGCTGACAACGATACCCTGTAGCACGAAAAAGAATATCCATGAAACCACAAAACCAATCAACCACCCCACATATGGGATCATGCTGACTCCACCCGCTATTATTGTTACAATTATGATTGCAATCAAAATGTGAAGGTATTTTCTCCCTGCTACATTGAAACTCTTGCTTATCTTATCCTTTTCTTTGTAACTCTGATGCACTACTGCACCCATAAGCCACAGCCTGACCAGCATCCACACAACAAAAACAACCATGATGGATACTACAAAACCCGCCATTGAGAGCGCTCCTGCCAGGTCCTGGGAATACCCCATCACAACAGGAAGAACCTCTGACAGGTTGGGAAGAAAAATAGCAAGACCTATGGAAAGGAATACCAAATCCAGAATAAAGAACTGTAACCATCTCTTTGGATTTACCCCAAAACGCAACCCCTTGCTCAGGGCCTTCCCATAATCTACCATTAATAAATAGTATGGATGTTTTCCTTATAAAGTTTTTATCCAGCCCGCGAATTTTATTTTAAATACGCGTTTCTAATTTGATAGCATGAAAGCGAAGAGAATCGCAGTCATAAAAAGGGACTTATGCAATCCAAACTCCTGCGGTAACTATCTTTGCCAGAGGGTCTGCCCCATAAACCGCAAGGATGAGAATTGCGTAACTGTCTCTGAAATCGACAGGAAGCCCCTGATAGATGAATCTCTATGCATAGGGTGTGGCATCTGCGTGAAGAAGTGTCCGAGGAAGGCGATAGAGGTTGTGAATCTTCCAGAGGAACTTGAGGATACCCCAATTCACAGGTATGGGAAGAATCTTTTCTCTTTGTTCAGGCTGCCCATCCCAAAGAATCAGGCTGTTGTTGGTCTGATAGGACCGAACGGAATCGGCAAGTCAACAGTTCTCAACATCCTGGCAGGGGAACTGAGGCCGAACGCAGGTGTATTCGAAACAGAAGTTCCCTGGAAGGAGATAATCGACAGGTTCAAGGGAACCGAGCTCCAAGATTACATGGAGACCCTCGCCAAGAGAGGGATAAAAACAGGCTACAAGCCCCAGCACGTTGATATGATACCAAAGAAGTGGTCCGGTAAAGTCAGGACCTTGCTCGAAAAGACAAAGGGAAAGGATATTATCTCCAGGCTGAAGATGGAGGAGATGCTTGACAAGGAGATAGAGAAGCTCTCAGGAGGGGAACTCCAGCTGCTTGCCATCACAGCGACCATAATGAAGGATTGTGATTTCTATTTCTTCGATGAACCCTCGAGCTACCTTGATGTTGAACAGAGGCTGAGGGTTGCAAAGGAGATAAGGAAGCTATGCGAGAAGGCGGTGGTCATGGTTGTGGAGCACGATCTCGCTGTCGCGGATTATCTGGCGGATTATACGCATATCCTTTATGGAAAACCAGGGGTCTTTGGTGTCGTATCGAAACCCTACGGAGTCAGGACAGGGATAAACACCTACCTGGAAGGTTATATAAGGGAGGAGAACATGAGGTTCAGGACGGAACCGATATTCTTCAGCCATCGCGCGAGAGCGTCGGACAAGGACAAGCTCTTCCTGCAGTTCTCTGGGTTCGAAAAAGCATTCGAACGCTTCTCGCTAAAGACCGAGCCCGGGAACCTCTACAAGGGAGAGATCATAGGGATCCTGGGACCCAATGCGATAGGAAAAACCACGTTCATAAAGATGCTTGCAGGCGTCCTGAAACCAGACAAGGGAGAGTCTCTCGACCTGAAGCTTTCCTACAAGCCCCAGAGGGTGGTCCTGAAAAAGGAGGAGGAAAATATGAGGGTGGAGGATTTCCTCAAGAAAAGGAGCGAGAAAATCTCTGATACAGAGAGCAAGAGAATACTTAGGTTTTTGGGAGTTGAAAGACTTCTGGAACGAATGATGGGTTCCCTCTCCGGTGGGGAACTGCAGAGTGTTTTCATAGTCACATGCCTTCTGGAGGAGCATGATATGATTCTTATGGATGAGCCTTCTGCCTTCCTTGATGTTGAACAGAGGCTCAGGGTTGCAAAGCTCATAAGAGAACATGTAGAAGGGAGGGAGATCCCCTGCTTTGTGGTGGATCACGACCTGCAGTTCATGGACGCGATAGCCGACAGGGTGATTCTTTTTGAGGGAGAGCCCGGGGTCAAAGGAGAAGCGAATCCCATATGCATGCTGGGAGAGGGGATAAACCAGTTTCTCAAAAGCCTGGACATAACCTTCAGAAGGGATCCGAATACAGGAAGACCAAGAGCAAACAAGCCCGGCTCCCAGAAAGACCTAGAGCAGAAGAACAAGGGACAGTATTACTACATGGGGTAAGTTATTTTTCCTTTTCTTCCCCTTCGTGTTCCTTGACTATTCTTTCCCTTGTCAGGGATATGTAGATGTAGAGCAGGACGGTTATGAGGAATATGGTTGCGATGTAGAAATGGGCATAGTTTATGACTGTAAAGATTACAACAAGGATTGCCCCGAGCAGGGCCATGCATGAGGTTGTAGCTGGGTGAACGTTTCTTCCGAATAGGAGCAGGGCATCGAGCAGCATAGCGAGGCCAATCAAGAAAAGGACTATCTGGATAACAATCGAGTAGGGGTTTATGACGCTGCCTACAATAAGGGAACCCGAAAGGAAGCCCCTCAGGGCGTTGCTGCTCCTTGATGTGTATTTTCTCTCGTTCATCCCTCCCTCACCTTAAGGTTGTAGTGATCAGCTATCTCCCTCCTGAACCTCTGCAGGTAGTCCTTGCACAAATTCACGTAGTTTCTCCTTCTCCTGTTATAGAATAAATAGGCATAGATC
Source organism: Candidatus Aenigmatarchaeota archaeon (assembly GCA_030670085.1). GTDB lineage: Archaea > Aenigmatarchaeota > Aenigmatarchaeia > QMZP01 > QMZP01. The sequence goes on along the minus strand of DAOVCJ010000012.1, from coordinate 11,623 downwards.
CACCACAATGACTTGAGAAGGGATGTTGAATAACCAAATCTTGTGGTTATCTCCCCCCTCAGTTCCATGGTGAAGTTCCCCACGTTTTTCGTCTTCCCTCTGGCCCCCTGAACCTTTATATCAATTCTCATTAATGAGCGGCCGAAGTTTCTCTGAACCCACCATGTAAAATAAAAGGTTATGGGATCTCCAGTGTTGTCCCAGTTGAAATTGGTCTCAGAAATTCCTGCAGAACTTACCCCGAAAAAAGGCTTGAGCATGCCGGCTATTTTCTTTGCAACACCAAAGGGATCGTGTCCTGAGTAGTCAAGATAGATAAACCTTGCAGGAGCCAGACAATCATCAACAATTACCAACTTTCCCATGTCTGTTCACCAATAACTTCGAAATTATGTTCCCTTGCTCTTGGTTTCCCTAAGCTCCCTGAAGAACTCCAGCATCCTTCTCTGGAAATAAACAGTCAGATGTCTGCACTCCTCTGTGTACTCATCCCTCTTTCTGGAATAGAAGGTATTGTGCCACATCATTCTCAGCATCTCGTAAAACAAGGACCTCTGCCACACAGTATCCTGGGGATACTCTGTTCTCATGTAGGGTTTCATTGTTATGGTTGCATTACCGGACTCCTCATCCCCCTCCCCTGAAATGCTAGCCTTTAAATAGATATAACTGAATGCATCCATGTCCTTGTGTAAAAGCCAAGCGACCTTGAACTTCTCAATTCTTTCTCCCTTACCCCAATTATATCTCTCCTCCTGGATGGCAGAATCAGGAACATTGAAGATGCTCTTCATCAGTTCCCACATCTTGTCGTAGAGTTTCTGGGGATTTGGTCCCACATACTTCATCTGGACCTCTCCAGGCTCCTCTTCGTAGCAATTATCCTGCATCAGTATCTTGGTTCTGGCAAACACCATACTACCACCACGAGTTATAGTTATACAATAATTTTAAATATGTTTAATCGTTTTTTGTTTCAGCGCTTTTGGGTTTATATATATTTATTGATTTGAATAATATTAATTAATATGTTCGGCATCACAGGAATAATAATCGGTATCATCTTAATCATCCTTGGGATTTTATTTGTTGTTTTCCTGCCTGGGACAAGCCACGGCAAACTACCAACATACCAGCCCCAAGAATTCAGCATAACCTTCATAGTGATGGGTATAATATTTATAATTATTGGTGCAATCTTGATATTTGTAGGCTGATAGAATGGATACCCGACTTGGAGCAATCGGATAAAGTCGGGAGGTGATAGAATGGCAGAGGAAAAAGATGAAAAGAAGAAGCTGAATCCAGAGGAGATAGAATACCTTAGAACAGGCTTGGTTATGGACCTGCTCAGGGAGGGTCACTATCCGCCAGAGGGAACCCCAATACTCGGTGAAGCCCTGATGGGTACTCCTGAAAACCAGGATATCGTGATGGATTTCACAACAAGTATGGGACAGTGTTCAAGCGTTTACTACTCCTTTATATTCCAGCTACCGAAATGGGACTACTCTGTTAGGAAGATTGAGGAGTGGATGGATGTCTCCCCTGTTCATGCCGATGCCTACAATCTAATGGTTGTCCAGAGACAGAAGCTTGAATCCGCGATAAAAACAGGCCTCACCTCTGCTACAGAGGCGGTTACGCACTACGAACTACTCGCGCACGATGCCAGGAGATACAGGGAAATCCTGGACTACTTCGTAAAGGGAGAGAAGGATGAGCATGTCCTGAGGTCGCTTTTTGTTGACAGGGTGGACGCCTTCACAGGAGAAGGTTATTCCCTAATAACCATGGCCAAGCGCTGGCCAACCATAATAACGGATTTCATAAGGATGAAAACGGAGTGGGATGATATTAACAAAATCAGGAAGGAACTGGATGTCAGCCAGGCAGAGGCAACTGTCCTGAGGACAAAGAATGAGCTCTATATAGAGTGGAAGAAAATCTTCCTCCCAGTCCTGAAGGACAGGTATGCAAGGATAAAAACAATGGTGGATGCTAGGAAGAGGTCCATAGATGAATATAAGAAGTGGCTGAAGCCCTACATAACAAAGCATAAGATGATGCAGGAGATGCCTGAATTAAGACCCTCCACATTCGTTACAAACGCTGTGATGGTTCCTGGTTTCGGGCAGGCTGTTATGTTCTCTGGCGTGAGGTTGTGGATATGGAGGCCCTTCAACCAGGAGGAGCCTGGGAAAACCGAGTTCGTTGCTGAATTCAAGGAGGGAGTACCTATCGACATCGACCCGTATGATGATTTTGTGAAGAAATGGATACCGTACATAGAACACAAATACGAGGTGAAGATAGATGATAAAACTGTAAGGAGACTTTTGAAGGAATGGACCACATCCAAAACAGAGAAGCCCAGACCCGAGATTGATCCCGAGAGACCGTACTACATACTTTTTGATCTTGTTGTAAACAGGAGTGTGATAAAAACCCCTCCACCGGCAGGAGGGGAGCTTGAGAACATGATGCTCACCCCGCTGAGAACCACCCTGATATCCCTGAATATCCTCCTGCTGCATATGCTCGAGGTGTGGGCAATAGAGAAGAAATTCGACAGGGAGGTCAATGAGCTTATAGGAGCTCCTGAACTGGAGGAGGAGTTAAGGAAAGAGGTAGAGGAGGAGTTCGAGCTGAAGAAGAAAAAGAAGAAGAAAGAGGAAACATTCTTTTACAGGTTGCGTGAGAAAGGAAGCAGAACAAAGAGGATATTCAAGTCGCTTTCAAGGTACTTCATAAGACCGGGACCATACGAGAGCAACTTCAAGGAGAGGGTGACCAAGATATACATGGTCGGTAGCGGGAAGATATACCAGCAGATGGTTGATTTCTGGAAAGAAAAAATAGGTGTCAAGTAGTATGCCGTACAGGGTTGGTGTCTCAACAGGTTTGTACAGGGCAGCTGGTTCAGAGGAGCTGTCAGATGTTCTGAGAAAGCTCGGTGCTGGATTAACCATGGGGACCGCTGTCATTGAGCTTGCCCAGGACTATCCCCATGAGATTCTGATTTCTGACGGACTGAAGATAAGGGACATGGCAAAAAAGCAGGGCGTCACCCTAACATCACATGGCTCCCTGACCGTCCCAATAGGTATACCGGAAAGAGGCGAATGGAGGGATGCTGATGACCATCTGAAGAAATCCATAAGGTCTGCTGTTTTTGCTGGTGCGGTTTACGTCAATTTCCATGCATCCCTCAGGGAGTGGCTGGAGCTAATGACATATGCAGGAAGGAAGCTCACCATGATTTTCTGCGACCATGAAGGGAACTTCATTTCCAAGGTTCTGCAGGAAAGCGAGAATCTGAGGAAGTGGTTCGTGGAGAAGAGGTGGCAGGATTATTATAGAAGCGTCCTGACAGAGGACGAGTATCATGAAGCGGTGAGCGGGGCGGATTTGGAGATAGAGGACAGGACAAGGAGAAGGATAGAGGATGAGGCTCAGAAGCTAAGGAGAGGGGAAATAACACCAGAACAGTTCGAGGAAAGAAGGCATGATATAAGCAGGGACGAATCAAGGAGGAGGGCAGGCATACTCACAGGCAACATCAAGACCGCAATGCTTAAGAAATTTGCCGGAGGCGAGAGATGGGACACCGAGGAGATAAGGGGAATGATTTCTGTTATCGATGGTTACCACATAATGTTTCATCATCTTTTCTACAAAAAGGATAAGATGCTCGAGGCGATGGCTGAGATGTACCCAGAAATAGAGAGAAGGATAGACTACGGTGATTTTTATTGGCCTGACAAGGCATGGGAGGAAGCAGAGAAGAAGAACGATAGAAGGTTCAAGGAGTTCTTCTATGCAGCAGTCGCTGCAAAATACCTGGAGGGTCACACAAAGAAGGCTATAGAGTGGATGGACACTGATTTAATCAAAGAGATAAAAGCACTAAAACTCGAGAGGGAGGGTGATAGAGAGAAGCTGCTCTCAGCTGCAAGGAACATGAAACTCTGTTTTGAATCCCCTGATGCAAGGGACCCGTCAGTTGCGGGCCTTTATCTCCTATGGAGTCCGAGGCAGATATATGCTGCAATAAAGACAGCAAGAAAGGTTTTGAAAACAACCAGACCCATGATGCTGATGGATTTTGAGCATGTTGCAACTCAGGGCATAGACCCGATTCTTGACATGGAGGAAGTGATAAAGATCGCTCCTGATTACGGGGAATATGTCTTATCTGTTCACTGCAACCCACCGAATCCCCTCCACTCCATGCAGCCTATCGAGCTCGGGGACATCAGGGTTTACCAGCTGCTCTGGTTCCTGAGGCAGACTGGCTTTGGAAAAAAGAGGCCGGGCTACCTTATATTTGAAAGGGGAGCAGCCAAGGACCCCTATGCAAAGAGTGTTGAGACCCTCAAACTCTGCGCTGAATACCTCGACAAGGAAACCCACCCGGACGAACTTCCAGCGGAGTTCTTTGGTATGAAGGGGCTGGTGGCAGGTGATATTGTGAGGCAGAGGCAGATAATAAAGGACCATTTCTATGAGCCCATAAAAGACCTCCTGGAGATGCCTGAGGAGGAATGGGGAGCCCTTTCCCAGGCACTCGTAAGGGCAGGCAAGAAACCAGAACTCTGGAAGAAGGGAGAACTGAGGTAAATGAAATTGAGAATATTGACATTGTTGCTAATTAGTTTAATGGTAATTGTATCTATTTCTGGATGCATTACCAAGAATGCGAAGGATTTGTTTTTTACAGAAGCTGAGTTGAAATCGTTGGGGTATGATGTACAGGATATTATAACCCCAGATGAACGCGGTTATTCTGGTTATTACAGAGATTTTGAAGGACTCCTGTCCGTGTATAACATGGATTACAGAATGGGTGATTGGCAACCCGAACAATGGCAACCCGAACAATGGGAAGGTGACATATTCATGTTCATATTCATATTTAACAGCGAACCCAGTGCTAAGGAGATTTTCACAAGACATGAAGAATCAATTAAAGAGGTAAATGAGTTAAGAAAGGACCTAGAACCAGACTTTAATGTTTCTTGCGAATACAACCAATTGGGTGATGAGAGTTTCTGCTGTGAAGCAGACTATAGTCTTGCTGAATATCCCATAAATGAGTCAGTGAGGTATGACTGTATTGTTAGATACAGAGAAAACTTCGTTACTTTTATGTATCATTGTTTGCACAGAACATTCCAAGACATTGAAGAACTAATGAACGTTTTTGAGAGCAAGCTGGATTGAGCTAACGATAAGCCAAATCTATATATTCCCAAATATTAATTATCTATAGCAAACGGGTTAACTTTATAAACCCCAAGTGTTACTATAAAACAGTGAGTAAAATGCCTGCTAAAAAAACAAAAACCAAAAAGAGAAAGACAGAAGAGAAGAAGACAAAGACCAAGAAGAAAGGCGTTGGTAAGAAAGAGAGGATACAGGTTCTGAAGAAATTCACCAAGAATGTGCTCAAGAAGTACGGACCAGTCATACGATCGATAGTTCTCTTCGGTTCCACTGCGAGGGGAGAATCCAAAGGGGAATCTGACATAGATGTTTTTGTTATACTTGATGACACCAGGGGCAAGATTTCCCCTGCGTTCAAGGAAAAGATAGAAGATGATCTTGATGATATTGCAAAGAAGTGCTCAAAGCAGCTCTCTGTCCAGCAGCCATACCTCCTCACAGAGTTCTGGGGAATGGTAAGGGAGGGCCACCCCATCGTGTTCAATTTCATAAGGGAGGGGGTCCCGGTCTTTGACAAGGACATATTCACACCCATAAAACGACTTCTTCAGATGGGAGAGATAAGGCCAAGCAAGGAGGCGGTGGAGAAGTATATAGAGAGGGGCCCAAAGAGGATAAGAAGGGTTGAAAACGCAAAGATATACATGGTGGTTGAGGATTGCTACTATGCAATGCTGGAAAGTGCGCAGGCTGTTCTAATGTTTCTCGGGAAATCCCCGCCCAGACCAGCCGATGCTCCTGATACCCTGAGAAAAACCCTGGTGAAGATGAAGTTCCTTGAGGAGAGGATAGTAAAGGACCTGGAGGACATAATAGAGCTGAGAAAGGGTGTCGAGCATAAAAGGATAAAGAACGTATCCGGTGCTGATCTCGATGAGTGGATCATGAAAACGAAGGCGTTTGTGAAGAAGATGCAGCAGCTGATAGTCAAGATAGAGATTCTCAAAAGAGAGGGCATAGTGGACAAATCCCACACGATCATGACAGAAACAGCCCTTACTCTTATGAAGGCCCTGAAGAAGGTTCCCAGGAAGGATGAACCCCTTGTTAAGGCATTTGAAGCTCATCTTGTTAAGACCGGTATGGTTTCTGAGAAATACCTTGAGATATTCAGTGACCTGGAGAGGATGAAGAAGCTCGTGAAGAGCGGAAAGATAATGGACCTGCCAAAGCAGCAGATACTCATGAACAGGGAATACGTCAGGAAGTTCATAAGGGAGGCAGGAAGAATCCTTAAAAAGAAGGCCCCGAAAGAAAAAACAGAGTAAGCTCTTTTTAAATATTTAAATACAAGGTTCAACAAAGGTTAGAGTGATAGAATGATGATCCCTATTCGATGCATAAGCTGCGGAAAACCCGTAGGTCACTTATGGGAGGAGTATCAGGCCAGAGTCAAGAAAGGAGAGAATCCAAAAAGGGTTCTTGACAGGCTCGGCCTGGAGAGATACTGCTGCCGCTCGCTTTTTATTACGCACAGGGATCTGGTAAAAAAGGTCGGCCAGTTCAAGAGATAGAAAAGTTATTTTCATTTCTTACATCCCTGTTAGTTATCACAAATCCCTCTTACTCAGAACTGCAATGTTTGAGGGGAATCTGTCCTTGTCCATTCCTATCAGGAACCTGACACCCTTGAATTTTGCAACGTCGTTCAATCTGAAGTCCACCTTTCCGTCGAACACAACAGCGTAGGGATTCTCCATTGTTTTCAGGGTGTTTGCCAGTTCAGTTACGGGAACCTTTCCAAGTAGTTCGCACTTCTCATCAAATATGCACGCAGCTCTCGTTCCCACCAGCTCTTCGAGGGTTTTTTTGAATAGTTCCCTTTCATCTGGTTTTAGCATAGGTTTACTCTTGGGAGGCCCTGGCATTCTGCTAGGTGTCCTGCCATATGTTCTGAATCCCTGTCCCGGTCTCCTTCCGCTATCCTTTCTGAATTCCATTCTGGGCCTTTCTGTTATTGGTTTATCCATTCTGGGTTTCTCTAAACCTGGACTGGTTTTTTTCTCTAATTGCGGTTTTGCTACGGTTCCTCTTCTCATTCCTGTCTTAAATTGCCCGGCAGGGGTCTTCTCCCTCAGCGACTTGTAGGTCTCCTTCTTGGTCAGTTCCTCGACCTCTTTTCCTTCAGGAGCCGCTGCGATAAAATCGACGTCAGCCATCTGCATTATCTCCTTTGTAATCAACTGTCCTCCCCTGTCACCATCCACAAAAAGGGTTACTGATTTCTCCTTGCAGAGCTTCTTTATCATGGGAGGAACGGATGTCCCCTCTATTGCTATTGTATTCCGTATCCCATATTTGAGCAGGTTGAGTATGTCCGCTCTGCCCTCCACTATTATTATGTCATCGGAATCGAGCATGTTTGGCCCGCAGGGCAGTCCGTTGTATGAGCTTATCTCCTGCGTCCTAACAGCCTCCTTTATCTCTTCTGATATCTCTGATGTGTCCGGGATTCCGCTTTCTGTCAGCTGCTTAAGGATATCTTTCGCTTTTTCCACTACGTATTTTCTTTTTTCAGATCTTGTATCCTCGACAGAGAGCAGTTTTATCTCTGCTGTGCAGGGACCCACCCTCTCTATTGTTTCCAGAGTGGCCGCAATCAGGGCGGTCTCTGCAGAATCCAGTGAAGAGGGAATTATTATCTCACCCTCTGATTTTCCGCCAGATGATTTTATGTTAACCTCTATCCTTCCTATCCTTCCTGTTCTTTGCAGTTCTCTCAAATCCAGTTCAGAACCAAGCAGACCCTCAGTCTGACCAAATATCGCTCCTATTATGTCTGGTTTTTCTACCACGCCTTTTGCCTTTATGTGAGCCTTTATCATGTACTTTATTGATGTTGGAGCCAGTTTTGACATGATCATCACCTCCTGTCATAACCTGCTGTGCAGGTCTTATTAATTCTTCTAATACGATTCCATTCATATCCTCAATCTTGTTCCATCCAAGTTTCATGACCTCACCCCTCAATCTTGAGTTGGGATGTATCTTGTATCTCTGCAGCAGATATCTTAATCTCGCTGCGAGCTTTCTCCCCTTGGAATCAAAGTCAGTGAGTATTATTACATCCTTTTTTGCTTTTTTCTTTTCGACCTTGTTTTCAACCTCTTGGACAACCCTTATCAGGGATTTGCCAGAGATTCTTACAATATTTTTTAATCCAAGGCTTTTTAAGGCTTTTTCATCTTTCATACCCTCAACGATGAGGGTACACCCCTTTAATTTATCAAGGGTATTTAAAAGTTTTTCATAGTCGATTTTCTTCATAGTATCATCACATTATCAGAATCTAGGAAAGAATATCAATTACGTCCCTTCTCGTTATCAGGCCGAGCATCTCTTCTTCATCCGTTACCGGGACGCTGTTGATTCGCTTACTGTTCATAAGTTTAACTGCTTCATAGAGGTCATCCTTAGGATCCACAGTCAGAAGATCCCTGTTCATTGCAGCTGTTGACTCGAAACCTGTTTTTCGCAGGTTGTTCAGGCCCGGTCCCCTGTTGAGGTAGGATATTAGATCATAAGGGGTAACCAATCCCAGCAAAAAATCATCCTTTACCACAGGCAGAAACCTGAAGTCTCCTCTGCAAAGCATCTTAGCAACATCCAATACACTATAATGGCTCTTAGCAATCATGGGTTTCCTGTCCATCACCTCTTCGGTTCTGAAACCCAGCGGCTGGTTCAGGTGCCTGAGGAAATCCATCTCTGACAAAACACCGGAGAATCTGTCCCTGTGAACAATGGGATGGAAATCCCTGCCATGCTTCTGGAAAACCTGAAGTGCGTCTCCCACAGAATGCTTCTTTTCAAGGGAATCCCAATCCGTGTTCATTATCCTGTTAACAGGCAGGTCCAGTCCCTTGCTGTACCTGACGTAGAGCTGGTATTTCGGACCCCCGCCAAGGAAATTCAGAACATCCAGCGACGTCAGGAAACCCCTAATCTCACCCTTGTCCAGAACCATTATCCTGCTGAATCCATTGAGAACCATTGCTATCGAATTCCGTATACTCTCATCCTCCGTGCAGGAAACTATCGGCGTTTCTGCAATATCAGAAACAGGCTTCGAGGAATCGAGAAATCTTTCGAATCTGATCATAAAACCACTGTTTAATCTTTGTCTTGATAAAATTTAAGCCTTTACTTCCCGGTATGTTTAAGACAAACAATTAGATAAATATAAAAACAATCGACTTTAGTTAATAATATGTTAGCACCACTTTTAATTCAACTTTTCCCAATCCTAATGAAAATTATTCTATTTACTATTATTATATTATTCGTTTTAAATTTTAAATCTTTTTCAAAATTGTTTAAATCCATAAAAACAAAGACCTGGATCCTTCTTGTTCTAATACTTCTTTGTGGTTTAACTATGAGAATGTTCTTCATTCCCCATACACATCATGTTTATTCTGACGAGTTTGAACATATAAATATTGCACAAAATATTTTATATTCCGAAAATTTTTGTGAATGTTTTGCCGGTTCGAACCAAGATTGTAGATCTTGCTATTTAATGCCTTTGTGGCCGCCAGGCTATCATACCTTTTTAAGTTTAGTATTCGGAGTATTTGGTGATTCTGAAGAAGTGGCCTTCAATACAAATGCTATTATAGGCAGCCTTTCAATAGTCCTTATATTCTTATTGATTTTTTTAATATTCAAGGATCCAACTCTCGCTTTAATTATTTCATTTATATTTTCTTTTATCCCTGTTTATTTAAAATATTCTGGCACTTCTTCATTAGGGATCTTTTCAATATTTTTTATCCTATTGAGTATGATCTTTCTAGAAACCTATGTCAAAACAAAGAAATACAAATTGTTTTTATTATTTTTAATTACTTTGTTATATGCTATTCATATTAGACTTGAAAATTTTTTATTACTTTTTGTCTTTACTTTTTATTTATTGATAAAACTAAAGTCGAAGCATCAAATTAAAAATATTATTAAGGGAAGGTATTTACTTTCCATAATTATTTTTTTATTGATGCTTATTCCCCTAACTCAACTAATCTACGCTAGATTTAACATATCTAATTTTTCTCCAGTTTGGGGTAATAATTTACCAGCAAATTTTATTTCTAATCTTTTATTCTTTATCAATCCTAAATTTAATTCCATTATATTCACAATTCTTTGTATTTTAGGTTGTATAATACTTTATTCTAAAAATAAGAAGGAGTTAGTTTATTATTCATTCTTTCTTATGTTGTTCTTTATTATGTATTCATTCTATCAGAATGGAAATATAATGACTTTCGGTGACATAGTTAGATACAGTTTGATATTGTATTTACCTTTAATGATAATTTCAGTAAATGGTATATACTTTATTCTTAAAAGTATCCCGCTAAATAAAAAAATATTAGTTACTGTATTGACCTTACTCTTTCTAATTAGTTTAGTCCCTACTCAAGAATTTATATTTTCAAAAAGTAGTTTCGAAAGAGAATACAAATTTATTCTATCAATGAAAAATAAACTTCCCTCTGATACTTATATTATTAGCTATAATACACCTACAATAATATCTACATTACATAAAAAATCAATTTCACCATATGTTTTTTTTGAACATTTTGATACTTTAGAAAAAAAAGATAATGTTATACTTTTTAAAGACTTCTGGTGGTATGAGAAATTGAAAGAATCTAATGAATTTGAAAATGAGCTAAAAAAATATTATTCTTTTCAAGTAATTGAAAAAGATTCTAATTATGGATTCTACAATCTTACTTTGAAATAACTGCCTCTTTGCTTAAAAATATTCTAGTATGAGTTATTTCTTCCCTATAACCTTTATCCTACTCATGTATGGCTTGCAAAACCTTCAAATAAACCCGTTTAAACGCTATAAACAGCGTTGTTACATTGATGTTAAACGAACTTTCGGTGTTTAAACATTGATTTATAAAGCCTTTACACTCTTATGCGTTTAAAATAAGCTACCAACAAAACAATTGCTACGATCAATACTGCCAACATTATTGATATCAATGTGTAATCTTCACCAGATGCTTCTGGTTCAAACTCGGTTGTTACGTTCAAAAACTTTCCCTCTTCCTCCCCGGGATGTCTTGCTATTATATCAATACCGATTTCTTGAGCAACCACTGTTTCAGACAAAAATAAAGACAGTAAAACAAAAAATAATAGAATTTTGGTATTCATCTAAATCTTACCCAGTTATTGGTTTATACGCTATTATCGCAAGCTGAGGATTGTCCGGCGAAACTTCCATCTGTTCGTTTGGTGTCACGCGCTCATATCCTTCAGGCGGGTCTGTGTTTATCGCAACTTCCCAATCCGCATCGGATTCTAAGACTATTGGATAAATGTATCTTACTTCTCCGTTTGGATCCAGTTCACTGTCAAAGCTTTC